>NZ_JBCODG010000007.1:0-101715 GCF_040928965.1 Bacteroides sp. 2201st1_D9_2201SCRN_220225
ACCAAACGTGACAAGACAGCGAGTGGATACATCACCGAAAGTGCCCGGTATAAAGCAAAAAGATGCGAAGGTTGCCCTTTGCGTGGCAGTTGTTTTAAAGCTCGGGGGAACCGTATTATAGAAGTCAACCACCGATTAAATCAATACAAACGGCAGGCACGGGAAAGATTGCTCTCAGAAGAAGGTATCAAGCATAGAGGCAGGAGGTGTATAGAACCAGAAGCTGTGTTTGGACAAATGAAATACAACATGGCATACAGAAGATTCCGGCATGTGGGAGAAGACAAGGTTACAATGGACTTTGCTTTCTTTGCTATAGCCTTTAATATCAAAAAAATGTGTGCTAAACTGATAAAAGAAGGAAAGGGGCTCATTACAGTTGCCAAATATATGTTTATGGGACTATTTATAACCCGATATAATTGGAATATAGCAACTTGTTGCCAAATGCATGAGGAAAAAGTAGCATAGCCAAAAGAAAATATAGCAGAACTTAAAATATAAATGAGGTTGTGCCAACGTTTTGACACAACCTCGTCTTGTTTTCCCTCTCCAAAGCCTTCAAACTCTTATATATGAGAAAAAAGCTTGGAGCATTATTCAGCACTGCAATGAAAAGTGCGTACGGCTTCAAGCATTAATGATAAAAACAATTACCGGGTCACGCTTATTTTCAGACGATGGATAAGATGGCGATTCGATGATGCGTAGCAATTCCAGTATGTGGACAAGACATAAAAGTTCCCCACGAACGAATGTATGCCGCATGATAGGCCAAGTAAATGCGAGGAGCTATTTACAACGGTTCAACTATCACAGCCAGTCGAAAGATTGGTTTATTTTTTTCTTCTTCTCCCCTTCCTTGATTTCCCCTCAAAGCCTTATATATGAGAAATATATATATAAGAATAGAAATAATAACTAACAATTTAAAACAACTAAGAGACATGGGAAATTTAATTAAAGGATTGAAGGTCGCAGCTTATGTGGCCGAGATTATCGTGGCAGGTTCCGTAGTAATCGAGCTTGCGGAGAAGTATAGTGGCAAATTCGGAAAAAAGAAGATTGCCACGGGTGAAGTCAAGGCCGTTGATGTTGCGACTGAAAACTGATAGTACGTCTGATGAATGGATTATGACAAGAAAGCAGACGTAATAATAACCGTATTGGAGGTAGCAACTTCAATACTCAAAGGGATAAAGAAGCTAAGAGGTATATTCATAAAAGCAAAGAAATGACACCTCTTGGCTTTTTGTTTTTTCATCGCATTTTATTAACCGACCAAAAAATAACAAAGAGTATGGAAACAATGACTAATGAACTTACTGTCATTCCAGGGACAATCGGAATGATGGGCGGAATGGGTATGCTTAAACCTGAATTTATCGAAGACGCAGTAATCGTATCGGAAGAGGAACAGGAGGAGCATCCCAATTTTATTGAAAGTAACACTTCGGGTATTACGCTTGAAGAACTTGAAAGAAACTGTATCGTACCCAGCTTCAGTGACAACCAGCTAACAATCAGCCACCAGACATTCATACACCGGATCGAGGATGCTGCAAGGAGCTATTTTACAGGTGAGAACATTGGAAACACAGAGATCAGAGTTTCACATAAAATCCTGGGCAGGGTGCCGAGTGCATTGACCAAAAGGAAGGAGGAGCTTAAACCTGAGGACGAGACCATCTATTATCAACGTATGGCTTTCTGTTTTCATATCCGTTCCATGAGCAGAATGATGAACGGCGAGGAGGTACATTTATGTATCGGCGGTGTAAGAAGTCTGAACGAGGAGAACCTGTATACCCGAAAATCACCTGAAAAATTCAAGATATTCATAGGTTGGCGTGTGCGTGTATGTTCAAATCTAATGCTGACAAATGATGGCTTGACCGGACGACTGGAAGTGATGAGTGACACTGATATTTACAATTCGGCGCTACGGTTATTCCAGGACTTCAATCCGGAACACAATTTGAGACTACTTGAGAACTTGGGAAGAACCAAGGTTTCACAGGAACAGTTCTGTCAGATTATAGGCAGATTGAGATTGTATCAAGTCTTGCCTGCATCACAACTTAGAGAACTGCCGAAGGTGATTTTAGGTGATTCCAATGTCAATGCGGCAACCAAAAACTACGTGGATAATCCTAATTTCGGGTTACGTGGCAGAGAGAATATTACCTGTTGGGATTTGATGCAACTTCTTAATGACGCCGCCAAACAATCCTACATAGACAAGTTCCTGGAGCGAAATCAGAACTGCACTGATTTTGCAGTTGGTATCCAGAAAGCCTTGAACGGTGAGGATACGGAGAATTACGGATGGTTTTTGAGTTAGGCCTGAAAATAAATTAACTCACAAGGGAGAAAGATCAGAATATAACAAACATGGTCTTTCTCCCTTTTTTGTTGAACCCTTTTAAAAATAAATGATATGAGCAGATTGGATATACTTAAAGCTTCCCTGGAAAAGAAGCAGGCTAGATTTAATAGAAAACTGAACGAGCATTTTTCCGATGTGAAGAGTGCCAACGGACAACCCCTTAACGACAAGAGAAACGGATATTCAACGATGAAACGTTGGGACAGGCAGAATGAAACCCTTTCCAAAATACAGAAAGAGATTGAAAAGACCCGTACAGCGATTGAACGTGAAGAAAGCAGAATAAGATGTATTGACCGTAACAGAAATTCAATGCCCGAAGAGATTCAAAAGCTTATCAATGACGGCACTTTAAAGCAATGGGGCAAATATCCCCATATCATGTTTGTGGAAGGTGTGGATAAAGCACGTATCATATGGGATGACAGGAAGAAAGTGGTGATGCACAAGTTCGTAAGTTCCATTACCGATACAGAGCAGAGAAGGAAGTTTGCCCGGGTGTATAACTCACTCAATGCATCAATCAATAAACAAAACAAGAAATAAAAAACACTATGGAAAGACAAGAATTGGAAAACAGCAGGGAATTCAAGGCTGCAAAAGAACTTGAACATGCCCTGAACGATTACGGGTGGAATGAAAAGAGGTTCGCTTCGGCAGTAACTACATTCCACAGGACCCTGCAACAGACCTTATTCAGAAGTATGGTTGAAGTGATAAGGATCATGGGAAGTGAAGGTTACGGATATGACCTGAGAAACAAGTCTTCCCATGAGATATGTAAGAAGATAGTTGAGTCCGGAGCTTTGGAGGACTGTCATTTACCTTTTATTTAGACCATGGTTTATGAGTGTTGCTGTTCCGATATGACCCTGGCGGAATGGAACAGGAAAATGAAAGGAATAAAGCCTGTCAATTACAGATGGCTGATTAATAAGATCAGGAAGCATGTACCTCAGTTGTACGGGATGCTTGCTTTACAGTTTTATAACCCCTATGAGAACAGATGTGGAGTGACGAAAGACTACTATATTCTGGTTCATTCCGGCATTGAGTATTTCATAAAAAAATAGAGACAATATGGCAATTAATATCAATGACGAGCTTTTCAAGAGATATGCTCCAAAGAAGAAAATAGAGATCATAAAGAATCTTACTTCTTCCGAACTCCTGGCAACAACTCCTGCTACTATGGAAAGAATCATAAAAGAAGCAGGTCGGTATCAATATAAATCCGTAGACAAACGCCTGTTCATCAGCCGGGACAGACAGGAAGGTAATTCCTGGAACAGTATGGTCGAGGCGGTAGAACTGATGAAAGGCAAGCTCTATCTGGACATTTATTTTCAGACGGATTCGACGGACGGAAACATTACGGAACAATACAACAGCTTTTTCAACCGTGGAGAATACAGGGGGAAGGTCATTCTTACAAACAGATATGGTGATCAGGAACCCTACTACTTCATCTACTCTGAAAAAGACAAGACGATGGTTTTAAAAAGTATTCTTCTTGAATACGTTTACACCAGGTACTCTTCAAATCTACAAGAAGATGGCCGAAAAGGAAGTTTACTATAAGATTTCCAGAGAGATAATGGGATCAGGAATACTGGATAACGACAGTATTTCATAACGGTTGAAACATACCGAACTAATATTCCGGGGAGGGATATTTCCGATTAAAAGGAAGTATCCCTCCTTTTTTATTTACTGACAATTTAAAATTCAGAAGATTATGTTATACTATAATTTTTATGGTTACGAAGGATTCAAGGCCTGTTTCGGCCTTGAAAAGAGAGACAATGGCACGGTGGTAAGAAAGAACAGGATACTGCTGGGCCATCTGAAAAACCCTGCACTACTCAAGTATTGCAGGGAACATAACGACTATGCCCTGCTGCGTATATGTGATATGGCTGACCTACAGAAGAAAACGGTTGAAGCCATTTTGAGTTCGGGAAAGAATGATGAAAAGCTGCCCCATAAAGTGGAACTGATAGGTGAAACATACTATTCCTCCAAATATGAGACCGACGAATTCAGAGGCTTGTGTGAGGACCTTGACAAACATTCAATCCGTTATATCAACGTTGAACGTAACCGAGTCTTCAAGATGAGGGCCGGCAAGTTCATGAGGGAGCTTATCCTTGAGACAGAGATAGGGAAACTTCTTTCTCCCTGTGTGGTAAACTGGATTGCCGGGGATGTGTTCACCCAGCATTGGTGCACTTATACTCATGGCTATACTTCCGGTATAGAATTACATGTCAACGATGAGTTTGAGAAGATCTATGACAGTGATTACTGTAAAGGTGATTTCAATTCATGTATGGTGGACAGGAACCGTACTTCATTCTATCGTGATTCGGTAAAGTCCAAGGCTGCTTACATAACTGATAAAACAGGTCTGATTGTAGCCAGGTCCATTCTGTTTACCGAGGTTACGGATCAGGATGGCAGGAAATGGAGGCTGCTTGAAAGACAGTATTCCTCGGAAGGCGATGATGCATTGAAACGCCTGCTGGTGGATAAACTTATTCAGGAAGATTATATTGACGGCTATAAGGTGATTGGCGCTTCCTGTCATGATGCAAATTCCTTTGTGGATGTTTGTGGCAACTCTCTGTCTGATAGAAAATTTGAAATAGATTGTGATTTGGACATGGAAGACACGCTTTCCTATCAGGATTCTTTCAAATGGTATGGTTATAATCAGAACAAAGCCTATAACTACGAAAACTCCAGCTTCTCATATACCCTTGACACCACAGACCTGAACCTTTATGGCGATACTGATGAAGATGAGGATGAAAGTCTATGGGATGAATATCACCAATACGACTGTGATGATACCACACTCTGCTACCTGCATGGAAATGAGATAAATGTAGATTCCGAAAACCTGGATGATTTTGTATGGATAGAATCCAAAGAGGAATACCACCATAAGGATGACTGTGTATGCTGTGACAATTGTGGGGAGAACCTGCTGGAAGATGATGCGGAGTACTCCGAAGTGACAGAAGAGCATTATTGCTGCAAGGAGTGTATGGAAAAAGCGGAGGATGAGTTCAAGCGGAAGAACTGGTACTATTCAGAATATGACGGTGAATGGTACGAGGATTACACCGATATAACCCGGATTAATATCTGGAATGAATCGGAAGGTATCTATGAGGAGAAGTCCATTAGTATAGACACATTGGATGGATTGATTGAGAATGAAGATGTATGGGAGTTCGGTGAGGATGTATTTGACAAAGTAAATCCGAGTACCAATCTCCCGTATGGTTATAAACTTAAAAAAGAGATGAATCATGAATACGCAACTGTTGAAGAGACTGTATAGTATCTACAGTCCCAGTGGAAAGGAGCGGAAGATGGTGAAGTTCCTCTGTTCCTATATAAGACAACTGCCCGGAGACATATCCGTGTCAAAGGATAAATTCGGGAACCTGTATGTAGTAAAGGGAGAAGCTGAGACCTATCCTTGCTTGGTGAGCCATATCGACCAGGTATCACACTGCAACCATTCAAAGGATTTCAAGGCGTTAGAGACAAGGGAAATCATATTCGGTTATTCGCCAAAGAACAGGAGGTTTGAGAATTTGGGAGCCGATGACAAGAACGGAGTGTTTATCTGCCTTGAATGCCTGAAGAAATATGATGCCGTTAAAGTAGCCTTTTTCAGGGAAGAGGAAACGGGATGCAGGGGAAGTTCTGAAGCGGTGATGTCTTTCTTCGAGGATGTAAGGTTCGTTATCCAGCCTGACAGAAAGGGTGATTCGGATCTGATTACAAGTATCGGATATTCTGACTTGTGTTCCGAAAAGTTTATAGAAGCCCTTGAACCTGAAAAATGGGGTTACATGGAGGAGAACGGCTTGATGACCGATATTCTGACTTTGAAAGAGAAAGGGCTTGGGGTCTCCTGCATCAACGTCTCATGCGGTTATTATAATCCTCATACTGATGAAGAAATCACTGTCAAGAAGGACCTGATGAAGAGCCTGCTGTTTGTAGAGCATATCATAGAGGAGTGTACCGATGTATATCCCCATACGCAAAGTGACCCGTATTTCAGTCCTTATGAATTTGAGGATGAGATTTACGATATGCTGAACTATGACCCGACTTTAACTCCCGAAGACCTTTATGAAATGTATT
Organism: Bacteroides sp. 2201st1_D9_2201SCRN_220225; assembly: GCF_040928965.1. Taxonomy (NCBI): domain Bacteria; kingdom Pseudomonadati; phylum Bacteroidota; class Bacteroidia; order Bacteroidales; family Bacteroidaceae; genus Bacteroides; species Bacteroides sp. 2201st1_D9_2201SCRN_220225. Next base: position 6,560 of record NZ_JBCODG010000007.1, read on the forward strand.
CCACAGATTTTCCACACTTGAGACTGGATGATTACGAGAGGATATGCAGGGATTACCGGATGCTTTGGAAAGAATATGACGAATATAAACTGATAAACGGCAACGGATATGAAAACGAGAAGGTTCTGTCCTAAATGCGGACGTATGCTTTTAAAATCAAGGATTGAAGGCTATGTATTCCAGTGTATGAACTGTGACGAGGATTTCTACAGGTTTGAAGTCCTTACGAAAAAGCAGAAAAGAATGATGGATTTAAAAACACAGAGTCATGGAAAGAGACAAGAATAATGATTTGGAATTGGCCGTATATATCTGGTCAATCCTGAAATCCAATCTCCCCGTCCTTATGTCTTGGGGAGTTGAGATTGAAACAGTGAAAGTAATAACATGTGGTCTTGAATTCAAGGTCAGCGGATTCAAGCACACCGGAAAAGTTCAGATAGTATTGAATGAAGGTGTGGACCTGTTTGAAGTCTGTCTTCTTGGTGAGGATGGGGAAATCAAAGACAAGAGAGAGGGCATCTGCTTTGACATGCTTGTTTCTGAGGTGGATGAACTTGTAGAGAAAACGGACGATTATGAAAGGAGGATTGCTGAAACATACAACATCATAAGGTATTAGCTGTTCTCTGAGAAATCGGAATATGTGATAATAGGCTTTCTGGGAGGGAGTAGAATTTATAAGAACTCGAAATCTCATGGAAAGCCTTTTTTATGAACCAATGTGAATGGTTCCATAGATTAGACGAGCATCTAACTTGTGGAACTATTGTTAAAAAACGAATAACAATGAAGAACAACAACCAATACGTGGCTTATCTCCGGGTAAGTACACAAAAGCAAGGATATTCAGGATTGGGAATTGAGGCACAGAGGGAGATAATACAAAAACATCTTCATGACAAAACTCCGATTGCTGAATATGTTGAAATAGAATCGGGTCGGAAGAAAGACAGACCCAAACTTAAAGAGGCGTTGATACTTTGCAGGAAAACAGAAGCCATATTGATAGTAGCCAAACTGGACCGGCTGGCAAGAAATGTTTCATTCCTATCCAACCTATTAGAAAGTGATGTGGATATAGTCTTTTGCGATTTCCCTGAGGCTAACAAAATGGTGCTGCATATTCTGTCTGCAATATCTCAATACGAAGCTGAATTAATAGCAGCCAGAACGAAAGCATCATTGCAGGCTAAGAAAAGCAGAGGATTTAAATTGGGTAATCCTGAGCACTTGATGGATAAGCATAAGCAAGCCATCCGGAACAGTATCAGAAGTTGTAAGGAGAAAGCTGACAACAACCCTAATAACAAAAGAGCCGTTGCGATGCTTCGGACATTAATCAAGGAAGAATATACCCTGAAAAGCATGGCGGATACTTTGAACAAGGAGGGTTTCGTTACTTCTCAGGGGTGTAGTTTTTCAAAATCAACTGTATATAAACTGATTAAAAGGTATAACTTAAAAGAAGATTGAAATTATGGAACCCAAGTATGTATTGATTTTAGATTTTTGTGTCGGCTGTTTGAATATCATAAAGCTGACGGATGAAGAACTGAGAGAATCGGAGAATTACGAGGATTTTGAAGATTTTCTCTCAACCATCGAGGAGAAATACGGATTCAGACTTAATAATTGCCAATGGATGACTACTGAAAATTTAGACATCTATTGCTATCAGAACGGAGAAGAGACAGACCCTAATCTGTTATAACCAAATTAAGAAGAGAAACTGAGGTAATACTTGGTTTCTCTTTTTTTCTTTTTTTGGAGTTGGTCGGAGACGAAAGTATGAAACGGAGTGTAATGTAATACATAACTGGAAGACAAGGTGGAATAAATATGAATTATTTTATTAAGCTCTGAAGTAAATAAATTGTGTCATGCGCTGGCTCATTGGTCTATTACTGATTTTACATATGCAACATTTTTGGTATTCAATTTGAACAATGGAGAGTTAGCATTTAACTTTAGCATTGTTTGGCAACAACTTGAATAAGTCACATTTACCTCAAGAATAACCTTTATAGATATAAGGAATGCTTTGTTGGGTTAAGCTGAAAATTGCTTTTAACCGCTTAATACTCACAAACATTGAAAATTAGAGGCTTTTTTAAATGAATTATATTATTTATGCATGCAAATATAACTGATTCATACTTGTCTTTATTGTTAAAATTAACACTTTTAATTATTAAATTATATGTTTAACTTAATTTGTGCGTATAAATCCATGCCAGGGACATCGTCATACCGAGATGCTATCTTTTGTCTAAGCCCAAACATTCGCCTTTCTGCTGTATCCACTAATTGATCAAATGTTGTAACAAAAAGAGTACCTCTACCATTTTCTCCGATTTTAGTAGGTGATGTTAAATTGTCAGCAATAGAATCACCAACAACATAAGCTGTAATCTGGCAGTCAACACCTAAATTAGAACTTAATAAATCCTCTACATATCCTTGTGCTTGATTGCGTTCTTCTCTTTTAATCTTAAATCCTCCTTTTTTAAGTTCAATAAGTAACAACTTACGCACCTTGACTAATCCTAGGTCTGATGGTATGTCTTCTATTCCAGTTACTCCAACAGTACTATCAGGCAAACAAATTAAATCTGGTCTCTTTTTGTAATTTGCATCTGACGTTAAATATTTGACATCTGTAAATATCTTCTCAACAGCAGTCTTCATTTGTTGATTGAATATATATTCAGATGACTCATATTCAGGGCCAAATAACCATCTTGATTCAGCGATCATTGGATGTAAAACATGTAGTTCATCCGTTGTTTTGTCTTTTCCGAGTTTTCTAATAGCTGTTATTATTGAAAGTCTTCTGTCAATTTCATTAAGAACAACTAACGCGTCACTTACTGTCCATTTGCTTAACAAACTATTTAAACCATCAATATCATCTGAACTTAATGTAGATAGTTTCTCCAATAATTCATGTCCGTTTTTGGAGTTTTCCATATTGATAATAGTCTGAACAACAAGATTAACAGATTCTTGTTTAACTTTAGGATTCGTCTTAACTATTTCTGTTATTACACTTTTTACCTCCTCTCGGACTAAAGGATTAACTTTTTTAAGTGACTGCTTAATAGGAATATCCAGATTTTCTGTTACATTTGAAATTGTAGCGAGGGCAACACTCTCAAACGAATCATTTATAAAGTTTTCTACTACTTGATACACCTTTTCAATTTCATCTGATACTTTAAAACCGCTCCAATCTTCTTTTATGTATTCTGCTAAATCGTTTGACTTTATAATAAATGTGTATCTTTTAGCTAAAGAGGTTCTTCCGTCTAAAACTAAATTTCGACCAAGGGACCAAGATGGCTCACCCACAAGTCTTCCTGACTGCCAAAAAGCAATTCCTTGAAATATGCTTTTTCTTCCAGCTTTTGTAGAGTCAATAAAGTATGCTGTAAGGTGAATGTTTGTTCCTTCTATGTCTATCTCCGCAGGTTCTGTTTCTCTTGTCAAGTCTTCCAATTCTAAGGTTCTGTGATTTACGGTAATCTTAAACTGTGGATCGTGAAGAAATCTTGCAGATAAAATTTCAGAGATTTTGTTAATTGCAGGAAGATTCTTGGTAACAACGACCTCCAGTCTTGTTCCATTTCCCGTACTAGATTCTTCATTCTTTTCTATAACCGCAAATGGTTGAGACTTTACATTAGGCTTTATTTTAAATGTTAGTTTTTTACCATCTTTTATGGTAATTACTTTGTATTCATTTCCGAAACAGAATAAACCATGTCTTCCAACACCATTTCGGCCAAAGGCACATCTATTACCCTTTTCTCCATTAGGGAATATTACATTCCGCCCTTGCTCTTTCAAACGGTTATAACGCAGTGTCATCCAATGGTGTTGAAATTCTGATTCAGACATACCAACACCATCATCCTCAATATATAGTAATTGATTCTTTTCCTCAGGGATGGATAATGTAACATGCGATGCACCAGCATCCCATGCATTTGCAACGAGCTCTGTCAATGCCACATCTGGCTGAGTTACAATGCTTCCCAATGAGCGAAGAATATAATCTTCTTCATATAGTGAAGGGAATAAAACATTATCCATATGCTACTTTTACTATGATTTACTGAACAATAAATTTAATACTACTACAAAGTTAATGATTTTTAGGGTTTGTGAATTGTGTGTACCTATGTTTTTTGTTAAGGTTGTTTCTTTTTATTAAATTCGCTGTTTAATTCAAAAAAGATATTTATCTTTGTATTAATAATAAAGCGTTCTTTTCAATAATGCAGAATAAGACAGATAAGGGAACTTCGCTTGTTTCTAAATCGTTACCTGCCGTAATTTATGATTCTGTAAATCGTTTGTTATCAGCGAAAAAAATCAATAATATGTCTCGCAAGATGATAGCTGATGTTTTATCTATTTTGGCTTTTACCGCCATCTTCTTAAGATGTTTGTTACAATTGCCGATCCCTGTCAATCTAAAAAACTTTATCCTGGCTTGTTTCCGTTCCTTTCCGGCAACCATTTCAATGCAGACTAGTTCAGTGGAATTGTCACTTGTTTCCCTGTATTTTGCATTGCATGGATTGAAAAGTAAACTGGAAGCAGATTATATGATTCACTATTGTTTATATCTTAATAATACTCACTCAGGCGGCGTGAGCCTACAACTAATGCAGTATGTCCCAAAATCAATTTTTTTCTCAAAAATAGGGAAATTACTTATAAATGATATGTTTCAAAGGAAAAGGTTCTTCCGTTATAGGTTGTTTTTCAGACTTGGCAGAAGAAAGAGAAACAGAAGCCTTCTTATCCTTCTTTTTAGGAAGTGGTTCAACAGTATACAAACCATTTTCATCTTTGACCAACTGATAGTTGCCGGTATTCAGCCATTGATTCCACTCTTTAAATAAGGATTGTATAAACAGAAATAAATCATCTGATATATTCAAATCTTTACCACGTTGACAAGGGAAAATTACATGCCCATTCTCTATGGATATTTTCTTTCTTGCTCTATCCAAAGCTTTGAGATAAACGACTTGATTATAGGCATAATGCGGATTAAATCCGTTGCCATTCATAGCATCAATAGCGACATAAGACATTATACCTTTGGTTTTCAAAAAGGTCGTGTCCGTAAGAGTCTTTTTAAATTCTCTCGCTTCCTTCCATAACCGGACAGTAGCAAGTCCTGTCAAACTATCCGAGTAAGAAGGATTGATTTCCTTATTCAGTTCCTCATAAATTCCCGGCAGTAGAGTGTCACAATAAGAGGTTATGGCAAAATTACCACTCTCAATCCTTATATTTACAGTGGGGTTGCTTATCACTGAATCATTAAACACAAAAGCGATCTGTTTTCCAATGGCTTTTTCTGTTTCTTCCGCCCATCGGTTCATATAATATGGATTTATCTGTCCAGAAATTACATATTTACCAAAAGCATCCGAATCTAATCGTAAAACACTGAAATCTTTCGTAGTAACGATAGGCTCTAAAGAAAGGCTGTCATTGGGATTGCCTGTTACATGATACCATCCGTTTTTACGGTGGGTTGCAACAGATTTATGCTGACATCCAGCCAATAAAAGTAGTATGGCAAGCATCGACACGACTGACGGAAGTGTTAATAGGGTTACATGGCAAAAAGGTATTTGCGTTTTCATAGGCTGTATATTGATAGTTTGTCGGTAAAGATACGTAATTTGACGAAAGGCGGATAACCGATTGGCTGATTTATTTCGCCTCAAGGAGGAAAAGAGATAGGGAAATGGGGGAAAAGACTATTTTTTATAACTTTCTCAATTTCATCTATCCAGAAATCAGTAAAAAATTAGGTTTTAGAGGTTCCCCTTTCCGCTTTCCCCTCTTCTCTTGAGGGAGGGAAGAAAGAAGAGAATGAGCCAACTCTAATGTTATAATTCCCAAACTCCGGAATGGATACGAAGCTTTGCAGGTTGAACTATAACAGAAGACCTTATCCATCATCCCCGTTAACATAAAAAATTATTATCTTTGTCTCCCGTTATGGTTACAGTCGGAGATATGAATGAATTGATGTCGGCTTTTAGGATGAGGGCTGACAGTATAATAGTTTCTGACAAGGTTGTCGGAAATTCATTGTTGATAGCCGGAAGGATTCAGAACAGAGTTTTTCCCGAAATTGTTCTTGAAAGGATTGCTGCTACCGGAGGCGTTTGTAAGGTATCTGTCGGTGAAGGTGTTGTGATAGAGATAGATAAGGAGGTTGCTGAAGAAACGGTTGAACTATTGGCTTGTCTTGGGGAGCAGAACATAGAACTTGATATTGAGGAAGTGGGAAAAAGAAAGATCAACCTGTATTATGGGGGCTGATCTTTTTCCGGTTATTTCAGTCCATGATAGCTTTGCCTCAGTACTGGTCGGACGGATGATGTATTTTAATGATATGGCTGCCGAATAATATAACTTAAGAAAATGATATTCAATTAACTCCTCTTATTACCAAAAATCCATTACTCTATATATTAGAAATGATAGGCAAGAAGAAAAAGTAATTCCGTTTCTCCTTAGAAAAATCTATAAATTATAAGTAAAGGGGTAAGGCGGAGCCAATGTAGTGAGAATGTAATACATGACTGGAAGACAATGTGTTATAAATATGAATTATTTTATTAAGCTCTGAAGTAAATAAATCGTGTCATACTGGTCTATTAAATAGTGTAAAATAAACTGTGTCATGTGCTGGCTCATTGGTCTATTACTGATTTTACATATGCAACATTTTCGGTATTCAATTTGACCAATGGAGAGTTAACAGAATGCATCAATATTTTTCCTTATGCAATCTATTCCTTTTAAGTAAAATCTCTCATTTTAAGAAAAAAAGTTGCATGAAATTATTGTATATCTTTCTTCTTTCGTTTGTTGTAGGCTCACGCCGCCTGAGTGAGTAGTATAATAGACATCTTATAGTTATTATACAATTGGCTTTCAGTTAACTCTTGCATGAAGAAGCTATCAATGTTTATTGATGAGGTAGAGGATATTCTGTTCTGGGTGTGTGAATACTAATTCCAAGGGGGTAAATATAGCTTTCAGGGGTGTAAAACCTTCAAAGTATCAGTTGTCGCAGAATTCAGCATACTACGGTTATTGGATTACACACCAATGATTTACATAATAAAAGCTATCTATCCTTAGAGTGTGTAAAACGCATACACACCATATATGACATAGAGAAGCCTGTTCCTTCATGATTCATCGGGTACATACGGCATGGAAAGGATGATAAAATATTCAACAACACACTATGTATCCGTTCCGGTCCATGATGAACAGTTACAATAGAGAGTCCGGTTAAAAGTCCATAATCCGGAAGTATACAGTATCATATTTTCATAGCCTTTTTTATGACCAGCCGTAGATACCATAAATCCTGACCTGCTGCAAATATCGGATAGGACAGCAGAAAACCATTGTATTTTATCGGCTGAAGACAGGAAGGCATGGGACATTATGTGATTATTGCATTCCCATCCATCAGGTAGAAACAGTTGAGGAAAGAGAATAAATGTCAATTGGAGAATAGAGGTCTTAGGGTACTTCGTTCCTTCTACAGTGGAGAAGATGAGGAGGTCGTTTTGTCTGTTTGCTGTTTAATTGGATATAATAAGTCAAGCCTGCAATGTTTTTGGTTAAATCTGTATATGATTTGTAACCTCTTAGAATAAAAAAGATTAGAATAATCACCCCATTTCAGGTAATGAGTTGGCAACCGTCTCTGTTGCCTTGTTCTGCTTTGTTTTACTTCTGATGGTTATGTATTACATTCCACTTCGTTCCATACTTCAGGCTCTGCCAAACTCTTGATTATATCTTATTCCTGCTAAAAAAAGAACTGTTTTAAAGCAGGATATTGAGAAATAGAAATTAAAATTCAGATAATATCTCTATCTTTAAGGACGTTTCATAGATCAATGGGAGGTAGCATTAATACTATAGACATATGAAAACAGAGATGCTATATATTCTAGTATGTTGTCTTTTTCTGACCGGTTGTAATGGAAAAAGTAATAAAGAGAACCACGCTGATGTTACCGACACGCTCTTTGAGGAAATATCTCTTATAGATGATGAAACGGACAGCCTGATAAAACTGGAGGGAGAGAATTTATGGAAAGAGGCGAACAGGTATAAGGCTTCCATAACCGATACCACTTTCCTTAGAATAAGAGGGATAATGTCCTATGCTGCAATAGATATGTATACAGGAGAAGGTTTCAATAAGAACTACGCCTTTAACCAGATTGTTTATCTGAAAGCGTTGGATAGATGCAGGAAGTTTCTTACTGTAAAGAATGACAGACTGAAATTCAATATCAAATCCGGTAAAGATATTCATATTTCAGAAGAGTTGTACCTGTTCATATCCGATTTGTTCAATGAGTGGAACAAATGGCTGGAATCGGGCAGTCATAAAGTATTGAAAGATGAACAGGGGCTCTATACTGTATTACCTGAAGGAAACAGCCGGACTCAACCCATAATAGTTGAAGAAGGGCCTAAGCAAGTTCCCCAAGATACAGTTGTAGAGATTAAGTATATCCCTTCTGCAAATGCTACCCCTTCCACAGAGAAAGCAGTATCAGGCTTGAAATGGGGTTATCTAATAGATGATACAGAAGGAGTGTTCAAAGCTTCTTTTGGCAAGCATAAAAACCGGATAAACCGTGAAAGAAGTGAGGATATCATAGTAAATGGTACAAGCATTTCCGGAGGCAAGGTTTATATTTCCATTGTCAGTCTTAAATATAATCTGATATATAAAGGTGAAGCTGATTTCTATCTGGAGGGCAAACAGAAGAATTTACATAAGATTCTCGATAAGGACGTGGATAAGGAGTCTGTCGTCCTTTGTCTTGAAAAAGGGGAAACAGCAGAGATAGATGTTGATTTCCCTGATAACTGTCAACCGGGTGATTATCTTCTGAAAATCAGGGTCTATAATGAGAACGAGGAATGTTATTATACAGTCCAACAATGGTTTGAAGCCTATACCGCTCATCAGGTTTCATACAGAAACAAACCTGTTCCAGTAGGCCCCGCACGGTCTTCGGATTATAAGGCACCTTCAGGCGAGGATGATATATTTGATGTTGTTCGGAATATGCCTGAGTTTCCTGGTGGTATGCCTGGACTGATGGAGTTTATAAGACAGAATATCCGGTATCCACAAGCTGCAAGACAAAGCAGACTGGAAGGCAGGATTATTGTACAGGTTGTTATAGACAAGGATGGAAGTGTGATACAGCCCAAAATTCTCCGTAGCATCAATCCTGTACTGAGTGCTGATGCTGCTTTATGTGAAGAGGCATTACGTATCGTTTCGATAATGCCAAAATGGAAACCCGGTAATCAGCATGGAGTGAATCTGAAAGTAAGGTTCACGTTCCCGATAAGATTTGAATCTCCCACCAGTCAAATTACCCGAAATAATGAAAGTATGCCATGAAAACGATATTTGTAATCATACTGCTCTGTGTTTTGATGGTCGGGTGTACAAGCAAGCCTAAACATAATCCGATTGTAGATACTATAAACAATAGCATAGGAATAAATGATACCCTCGGATTGTCATTGCATCCCGAATACCCTGTATATTCCACCAGACAGAAACAAGTGACTTTTGTATTACATAACAATAGTGGTACTGACATTAGCTTTGGGGGATATTACAACTACACTTATGAGGATGAAAAAGGTACATGGAGAGAAGCTCCCATGCAGCTTGTTGCATTTGATGTAGAAACTGTACTTTTTCAGGGCAATACACATTATTATAATGCGTATTTGTTCAGACATGCTCCCGGCCGTTATCGCTTCTTTCTTACAATAAGAAGATATAACAGGAAATATACTTTAATGGCTGAATTCCAATTGCAGAATAATACTATTGAATTTTTGGGAAGGCATTCCGATAACCGGCAGAAAGATACTTTACCGCCGGAAGAGGAAATTGTAGGGCAACCAATCTATAATGTAGTCGACCAAATGCCAGAATTTCCCGGTGGTATGGATAAACTGTTGCAATTCATCAACGGTAATATGCAATATTCGGCAGAAGCACGAAAGAAAGGAATACAAGGAAGGGTTACTGTTCAATTTATTGTAGATGAATACGGTCACATAACAGAACCTAACATAGTGAGAAGTGTTGATCCTTTTTTAGATAAAGAGGCATTACGTATCATAAAAACGCTTCCTCAATGGAAACCCGGAACATTGAAAGGGAAGCTGTAAAGGTGAAATATACAGTTCCGGTAACTTTCAGGCTGGATAAAACAAAAGAGATTCCCCAAACCCCACAATCAATGACACAGACATTGCATCCGGTACCCCGTAATATTCCAATCGGGAAAAACATGAATCCCGATTCGCTTTCCATGAAAACTGAATATGCCTGCTATCCGCCGTCAACTACAGAAGTGAGGATATTTGTCACCAATCACTCCCGGCAAAAGTACACTTGTGGAAATGACTACAGCCTTGCTTTTTATAATGGCAGCAAACGACAATGGGAAATATTATCTGCCAATCCAACTATTGAGGATATTGGTTGGGCATTGCTTCCCCAATATCCCCCTCATCAGCAGACAATCAAACTCCATACTTCTGAAATACCCAATCGTCCGGGGAAATACCGAATTTATAAAACATTCTGTAGAGATGCCAAAGAAGTAGCCTATGCGGAATTTGAAATAACCTCATCCGGGTGACATCAGAAATAACTTGATAAGGCGATGTGATATTAACCCAATGGAAGATAACGATGAAATATTTACTCTTTATATCATTGATACTATTTTGCTCTTGCCATTCCGGTTCTTCCAGGAAAGGACAGGGAGATAAAACAGACAGCATTCGTTTGCAAAAGGAACTATGTGCTTTACATCGGTATGTGGACAGCATTATTAAATCCGATACCATCCTGCAACAACGCTTTCATTGTTCAGGAGCAGGTCTGACCAAAGACAAAGTAACCATTGACTTCCTGGATATACCGGAAGATTCTTTTGAGGTTTTTAAATCGGCATTCAAGAAGAACGTTTTTGCTTCCCCACTGTTGGAATTCAATATAATGTCGGATATCACATTCGGCCCTGAAATCATTCCGATAAAAGAGGATTCTCTCGGACGGACTGCAAATATAGTGTTGAGTCCTATACCACGGGATATTCCTCGAGGAGAAGCCATAAGCCCTGTTTTCCTTTCAATGCGTGCTGAATATGACTATTATCCGTTATCGACAACAGAAGTAAAAGTATTCATAACCAACCACTCCCGTTATGAATATGGCTGTGGTGAAGATTACAGTCTTACCTATTACAATGAAAGGCTGAAAAAATGGGAAGCACTACCGACCAACCCAATCAGGAATGATGTTTTATGGATATTTCCATTGGACTATCCCACTCATGAGCAGACAATCAGGCTTTATACTTCTGAAGTGCCCAATCGTCCAGGGAAATATCGTGTTTACAAATCCTTCAATAGGAATACGAAAGTGGCTTATGCTGAATTTGAAATGGTGGATACGAAAGGAGTTGAACAAATCAGAAAACGGATTGATGATTATTGGATGGACAGAATGAATGATGAAAAAGATACTACAGCACAAAACATTCAAAGTACAAGTATTTATGACAATGATACTATTGGAGTATCATTAATGAACAATTCACTGTATTTTCAGGAAATGTTCAGGCGAAAAGTTGTTAGTTATTCGGCTGTCAATCATGGAAGAATTCAATCGGCAACACCTTTTACAGCACCTGCATTCTTGGATACTCTGCAAATATCTATGAAAGCAGACAGAGCTGTTTATCCGGTAGGCACGAAAAATGTGTCGGTGAGTCTGAATAATAATAATTCCAAAGTCCTGTTCTTTGGAGAAGATTATATGGTGGCACGTAAAGAAGGCAATCAATGGCTGTTACTGAATGGCAACAATGCTTGGACTGATATAGGCATTGGAGTTGGACAAGGGGAAAAATATCAATTTACAGCAAGTCTTTATCCTCTTTTTAATGATAACAGACCTGGAAACTATAGGGTATATAAGGAAATAGGTTTTTATGATTCTAAAGAAAAATGGTTTATGGTGGCAGAATTCAGAATAGAGTAAGTAAAACCCTTATCATATCCGGATATTTTCTGGTATTGGATGAAATTCAGTATCTTTGCAATCCCTTTTAATGTAGAACTTGATTATGACAAAAGCAGAAATTGTAAATGAGATCTCCCTGAAAACGGGAACAGACAGAAAAGAAGTACTTCAGATAGTGGAAGGATTCATGGAGAGTGTTAAAAAGTCACTGGTCAACGGAGAAAATGTATACCTGAGAGGGTTCGGTTCCTTTACATTGAAACACCGTGCTGAGAAAGTGGCCCGGAATATTGCAAAGAATACTACCATAATTGTTCCGGCCCATGATATTCCCCATTTCAAACCATCCAAAGACTTTTCTTTAGATTGATTAATTGATCTATGAAAATAGTTTCGGTGGATAACTCATTGCTTGTTTTGGGTCGTGGAATAGGGCAAGTGATGTTCCAGAATAATGCGTTGTCCGGTCTGTTGATGCTGATCGGGATATTCCTGAATTCATGGGAAATGGGAATATTGGCTTTGGGTGGTAATATAATAAGTACATTGACAGCTTATTTCTCCGGTTATGGACGTGATGATATAAAGAACGGTCTGTATGGTTTTAACGGTACATTGGTGGGAATAGCAGTCGGAGTTTTCATGGAGTTGTCGATTGGTTCCTTATTATTGATGGCAGTGGCTTCATGTATTTCAACCTGGATATCACGACTTTTCAACCTGCAAAGCTCACTTCCCGGATTTACAGCACCCTTTATCCTTTCTGTATGGGGATTATTGGGACTTTGCGCCTGGATAATGCCTGATATTCTGTTGGTTTCTGATGCGGTTAATGATACTACACAAAGGATTAATTACTTTCAGACCCTCTGTTTTAGCATCGGTCAGGTAATGTTTCAAGGGAATATCTGGACCGGCCTGTTCTTTCTTGTCGGTATTCTTGTAAATTCGCGGACTGCTGCTTTCTATACTGTAATTGGAGTACTTCTCCCTATCCCTTTGGCTATCTTGCTAGGAATAGATGCTGATACGGTGAATATGGGCTTGATGGGCTATAACTGTGTATTGTGTGCCATTGCGCTAGGAGATAGAACTCTGAAAAGTCTTGTATGGGCTTCATGCTCAGTCTTGCTGTCCGTTATCTTACAGATTATAGGGATGAACTTGGGGATTACCACTCTGACCGCCCCTTTTGTCGTATCTGTATGGATCATAATGGGAATACAGAAATTGGTGAGTGTCAGAATAGAAAAGAGTTGATTCAGGTATTACGATTAATAATAGAATAAGGAAGCTGGATAATGAAGTACTGTCTCCTTTTTTGTAATCAGCTTCTTAGCCCAAAAGATTATGAGGCTTATAATTTTGTAACAAGAGAAATAGAATAATTAGCGGTGATTTCTCGGAGTGGCCGCTATTTTTTTTGCACCTCAAATTATAAATATTAGAATATTATTTTGAATTATAGAATTATATCATATATCTTTGTCCTTGGATAATTGAGTAACCAATGAGAATATTTACCGAACAAGCATTAAAAGAATATGCAGAGAATCATCCTGATTCAAGGGTTGCTTTGCAAGAATGGACTACTATTGTGAAAAGAAGCAAATGGACTTGTTTTGCCGATATTAAGAAAACGTTTAATAGCGTTGATAATGTAGGTAATCAACGTTATGTTTTCAATATCAAAGGTAACAACTATCGCTTGGTAGTAGTGATTAAATTCACCATTCAGTTTGTGTATATTCGCTTTATTGGTACTCATAAAGAATATGATAAAATAGATTGCTCTAATATTTAGGATTATGACAAAGATAGAAAATCAAACCCAGTATGAATGGGCAGTGAAAAGAGTGGAGGAACTTCTTCCATTGGTGAAAGATGATACTCCTTTGAATGACCCAAACAGCATAGAATTAGGACTTCTGTCTAATTTAGTTGCCGATTATTCCGAAGAACATTTTTCTTTAGGAGAACCTTCACTTGTTGATGTTCTTAAGCTTCGTATGTATGAAATGGGGTTGAATCAGAAGTCACTTGCAAAATTAGTAGGTGTCAGCCCTTCACGTCTCAGTGATTATATTTCCGGGAAGTGTGAGCCAACCTTGAAAGTTGCGAGAGAAATAAGTCGGAAGTTGAATATTGATGCAAATATAGTATTGGGAGTATAAGGGAAAGAATAAACCTCTTTGTATAACGCTTTTCATAAACTGGAAAATTATATTGCTTTCTTCAACATCCAATACCTGTAGCCTTATTTTTGAGGAGAAGTTGGATAAATGGTCTATAATTTCTGAACTGGTTAAATAATTTTGTCTATATAAAGAATAAGGGATCATACTTAAAATCTATATTTTCTATTCGAATAGATTTCTCAAAGTCAATTTTTTTCGCCTGATACATTTGTGACTCTTCATCTTTACTTTCATGAATTTCGTTGATTCGTTCAAGAGAAATTTTTACATCTTGTAAGGAGTATATTAAAGACATAAACTGTTCAATGGGAGAATTTAATTGCCCTATTATGTACTCATTGCACCGAGTGTCATCTGTCCATTTATTACAGACGTTGCAGCAAGTACAGTTATAAGTATGTTCTTTGCTTCATTAATAAGAATAGCGCTAGCTTCCTAAGAACGATAAAATAATATTTTGCGATAGTTTATTATTGCATTTCTTGCTGATTATCGTCGATTTGCGATAATAGTCATTATACAATAAAGCAATTATTGAAAGGGAAATAATATGGAGCAGTATTATATATGCGTAGTTCTGATTGTATTTTTATTCCTCCTATTTTTTCATGAAATTATAAGAGATTATAAGTCTATAAAGCATCCTTTTAGACGTATATTGTTATGTTTGGTTCTCACTCTTGTATTCAAATATAATTATGGCATATTCTTTTATGGATTAGAATATGAGGATGCTTATGTTTTTAGTTTTTGTGCAAGGCAATTTTCATATGATATATTTCCAACTTCTTTTTTAATTGACGCTGTTTCAGTTGGAAGTCTTACCGAACCTTTACTAACCTCAACTTACGGCGGTCATTTTATAATGTACCCAACATATTTATCTCTTTTTACCAAAGTATTGGGATGGTCTCCAACAATTTTGAGTTTAGCAAATACAATCATCGCATTTTTCGTTTTACTCATATTGTCAGTATTCTCTAAGGAACAGAAATTTTGGTTTATACCTCCTATTATTTATTGCTGCGCTCCTATAATAAATTTGTTTGCAACCTGCTTTTTATCTGAAATATTTTCAAGTTTCATTTGTCTGATATTCGTATATACTTATTTTAGAGAGAAAGGAGTATATAACTATATTTTATGCCTCATTTCATTTCTTGTAGCTATTATGTGTAAAAGGGAAAATTTGGCATTATTGTCTTTACCTGCTATTGAATTTATTTATTTGACATTTTTGAAATACAGATGTAATATCAAAAATCACATTACAGAGTTACTGAAATATATTCCATTCTTATTTATCCTATGTATATATTTTATGTGTATTCAGAATGTCTTTAATATAGAAACAATTGAATCTAAAGATATAGAAAATGCTACTTTTTCAACTCGCTATATGGCCATCTTACTGCCTGCTTTTATCAAAGCAATGTTTGGTTTTGAGGCATTCACTTTAGTTCTTATAATTACAATTGCATGGATTGTATATTTCTATATACGTTACAAAAGAATAACAAAAAGTATTGCATTTCCACTCATTTTATTTTGTGCGTATCTTATATTATATACTGCACATTATAGAGGGTACTTTTTTATTCAAGAAAAACAGGTCTCCTCATTTGAAACTTATAGATATATCAATAATTTTTTCTACTTAATACCACTTGTATTTATATCTTTGAGATGCAAGTTCATTAGGCAAATAAAACTAATAGCTTGCATTGTATTGGCTATTTCATTATTTAATACCTACTCACTTCGATTAAAAATGTCTGAGACTGAATATCGGGATCGATTTTATGAAGCACAAACAGTTCGTGATTACATACAGGCAAATTCTACAAAGAGTGTACTTATCTGTGAGAACATTCTTTTATACCAAAATATATGTGATGACAACTTTGATGTATGCGATATTAGACTTTATGATAAACTGGACAAAAACCATCACACGGATTACTATATATTACTGTCGGATTTGAATTACCTTAAAGAAAGATATTCACTAAACATAGATTTACATGATGTTTATCCAGTAATGAGCTTAGGAGAACGAAAATACCTATATAAATGTAAGTAATTTAATATGCAACAGATGATAAACCTCTATCTGTAAGCATTCCAAAAATTCAGGGGGGGGGATTTACGGAATACTTCCAAATTTCCCCTCCTGATATTTTTATGCGATTGCGATTATAATGATTGGTGTATAGACAAAATTTTAATTGTATTATTTGCCAATTAGAAAACTGTTTTATAACTTTGCATCGAGTCAATTTTTTAGAAGTGGCGGCAACACTTGAAAATACGGCATTAAAACGATGAATAAAGAACTTAAAAGGTTTATGAACGCGGAATTCAAATCCAAAGCACGGATTGTGGATTCTAAAATGGTGGAAGTGACTGCGCCAGATGGTGAGGTCTTTCAAGTCCTTTGCCAAGTTGGAGCATATCTAAGTGAAGAAACCCGAAAATTTGAATTGCATCTTATTGAGGCAATCTTTGATAAGAACTTTTCAGAGGACAAGGAACAGATGACTAATAATATCTGGCGTGAATCTTTTGCTCGTGGCGTAGCTTTTCTTGGCATTAGTTCAGGAGATAGACAGGGAGAACGTGTAAGAATAGGTGGGCGTATTCGACAAATCAGAGAAGAAAGGAATATGGAAGCTCGTGATTTGGCTAAACTGGCAGGAATAGATGCTGCCAATCTTAGTAGAATAGAGAACGGCAAATACTCCGTTGGCATTGACATTTTATCCAAAATCGCCGCTGTTCTGGGGAAGAAAATAGATTTAGTTGACCTTTAATTGACATGACTATGACAAAAGAACAAATTATAGAAACCATCCTTTCGATTTCAAGAAATCTAAAACTTGAAGTGGCCACAAAGTGCAAAAGCGAAAAATGGAGTGCTGATATTGTCGTAAATTGTGGCACTTATAAAGTAGCTTTTAATATATGCAAAAGTCCTCGTAACGTAGAAGAAACTTATAAAGCCATGAGAGAGGAACGTATATGCGGATGCTGGCTACTGATGCCTGCGAAAAATAGCGTTTTTCTCCCCAATAATATGCCGTGCTTCAAGTTGTCAGAAAAATCCGATGTCATTCAAGTGTTTCTCAATTCTGAATTTGACGTTGTTAATTCTAATGTTATTGCACTCGACGTTTTTATTCCGTCATTGATAAAAGGAAACATCAGGTTCGCACAAAGAATACTGGTCAAATATATTGAGGTATGCTTTGTTGATATGCAATGTTGGAAATGCCATAAAGAAAACCAAATGTATTTCATCAACCGCTTGCGTTCTTCAAACGGAATATCAGTCCCATATAATAGTGCTTCAATGGATGAATTGGAGTTTAATCCACTGATAATAAAGTCCATTGAGCAATATATAACCGCACATCCGGAATTAGGAATCAAAATGGGTAAAATAAAGCCTCGATTCAGCAAAACTGTTGGAAAATCTTATCCATCGTTTGGTTGTGCTTATTGTGACAGTATTTTTGGAAATCATTTTGTCCAGGAAGCAATGATGGAAATGAGGTATTACTCAAATAGCTTGCCGAAAGCCCAAATAGAAATTCAAGATGAAATCTACATGCCTGCAGATTGTTGGTATATAAAGGAATAAATTCAGGAGGAAATCTTCCTCCTGAACCTATTTGGTGTTGCCCACAGCTTATATGTCTATTTAACTTTCCAGCGGATATAATCTTGAACACACCATTTTTCAATTCTTGCTGTCAGGTATTCATATAATCCGTAAAAGAGATTCGGGAAATAAGTAACACTTACCTTGAATGAAATATTGCACCCTTTTAAGTACACAACTTTTCTGCTGACTTTCTTTATCATAGACACAGGAAGAAACACATCACGGCTTATTTTCAAGAAACGTGGTTCTTTGGAATCGCTAAGAAGTATTTCCAATCCATGAGTGCCAAAAGGCAATGCTATCGTTTCTCCGTTCTTCATGTGCAGGGAAGAATGCTCTGCATTAATTCCTTCAGCCCACAAAATGTCAGAGAATGAAATTTCCGTATCACAGACTTCATCCATTGAAAAACTGTAGCCGTCTGATAGATGTTGTATTGGGCTGTACCTTACCAATTCATCCATTCGAGCCTGCATTTGCGCGATATGACGCAACTCCTCGATTGATACAAGTCTGTCTGTAAGTGCAAATCGCTTGAAATACTTTGTTTTCATAAACATTTGAATTATTATTGTTTTGCATTATTGCTGAACAAAAATAATTATGATGTAAATGGCGCACCCAAACTGTTTTACGAACAACCGAAATTCTTTGCAAACGACAAATTCCATCTTATTTCAAATACGACCACAGCACTATAACGAGAAAACAAATGGCCTGTGTGATTATCATGAACACGATCCAACGACTGGAAAGCCAAATGCCTTCGTTATTACGGAGGTGTTTGGTTAACTTTTTACTATGTTCCTCCAATAATTCCTTCTCGGCTTTGATGTGGTCGGCTGTACATTGATGCACTTTCGTCAGTTCTTCGGTGCAGACTGTGGCACGGATGACAGTGTGTTGTTCCGCCTTGACAATGGCACAGTTGATGCCGTTTACGATATTGTCCGCACTGTCCTTTGCCGCAACCAAGGCATTAAAAGCTGTCCGCTCCCGTTGGACAGTATGCTTCAAGCTGCCGTGTATGTCGTGCAGTTCTTCTTTGAGTGCGTTGATTTCTTTCATCAGATTGCGAAACTCGATTAGCTGATAATTGACTTCCTGAAGCAGTCCGTCAAGTTCCTGTTTGTCCTGTTCCAACTCATCTTCGGGTGTATAATTGGCAAGCCTCTCACGGAGAGCCGCCGTATCGGGTTGTTTCATTGCATTGCTGTTTTTAAGTTTGTCATTTCCGTTTTATTCCGCCCTTTGGATGTCTGCCGATTCTGTTTGAAGCGGCTTGCGCACATCTACGGGCAAACTCAATCTCATCTTCTTTCGGGTCGCGTCCCCATTTCAAGTCTGACTGCGAACCGCCGCCACCTCCGCCTGATGATACCTCATAAGGTGAGGTTATAAGGGTGAAGTAAGCCATCGCAAGATTTTGCAGGGCTTGCCAGTTGGCCAGTTCCCGGTAGTCAAATTCATCGTTGAAGAAGTCCAGCACCTCGTCCGGAAGATAACGCTTGTAGGTCTTGCCATCATGCTCAAACTCCGTGGGCTGACAGTTCGGTTTGTAGGATGTGTAGTCCTCGAATACCGGATTGTTCTGCCGTATAACAGGCTGCGGCTTTTGCATTGTACCATTGGGAACGGACGTTTTCTGTGTCGGTACAACTGGCTGTTTGGCAGTAGTGCGGACTTGTTGCGCCTTGTCCTGATGCAGTTTCTCCCATGTCTGCCTGATGCGGGATGCGGTCAGGTTGCGCCCCTTCCCAAGTTCCGATGCCTTGAACTTCGTGTTGCCTTTGAGAAGCACATAGCCACGAATGACATTTTTCTTATCCTTGCGTAAATATAAGTCATAACCTTTGGCGGCAAGCCGTTCTTGGTAGCCATTCCATGACCATTCGTCAAGCTCGCGCAGGGCTTCCATGCAATCTGCACTGACTTTGGGAATGTTGGTCTCGTGTATGTGCTGTGCCGTAGTCCATCCCCTTTGCCGTGCTATCATTTCCGCCGCCCGTTGTGCGCGGAGGTGTATGGCGTGGTCGTTGTTGATGTTCCCTTTCTCGTCCACACGGCTGACAATGGCATGGAGGTGCGGTATGCCGCTCTTGGATTCCTCATGCAGCCATATGGAGGACTTGCTGCCCGATATGTTCGTCTGCGCGGAAACCACTTTGCCGTCCTTGTCGCGGATTTCTTGAATGTCGAAAGCGGCGGCGAAGTCCCGCCACAGTTCCTGCCAATCGTCCAAAGTGAAGTTTTCGGTATGCTCCATCGCCGGGCTTATCTCTATTCGGATAGCATTGTTCCTGATGTTCGGGTGGTTCATCGTGGCAAACTTCATTTCCGTCCAAATACCCGACGCATCCATACCCTGCGGCATGAAGTTGTCACAGATACGGGTAATCCTTTCGGGATGCTTCTTGTTCCTTGATTCTCCCGACACATAGAGCATCGCCCTTATGCCGTGGGCTACGGCCTTTGCCTTGGCTATCATACGCCGTCCTCCTTTGCTTCTTCGTCTGTTGTTCCTGCCGGATAGCTGTTGGCCGTCTGTGCGGACTGCAAGAAATCGGTGACACGGTCTGTGACATACGCCACTTTCTCGTACCAGTCAAGCATGGTCGGCTGGTGCCGGAAAAGTTTTATCTTCTCGTTGTCGGTCAATCCGTGCAGGGCGTTGGCGAAGTTCACCATGTCCGTCCTGCAAGCCGCAAGCAGGCGCAATCCGTCCAGTTCCGTTTCGGAGAGCCGTTGCCGTGGCTTGTAGCCGAGTGCTCTCGCACGGATGAAGTCGCTGCGCGTCATGCCGCATTGTCCGGCGGAACTCTTGATTTGGGCAAGCTCCTGTTCCGTGACCTTGGTGACAACCACCTTGTCACGCCTTATAACGGGCTTCTCCTGCTTGGCTTTTCGTTGGGAAGTATCTTTATCATTTGCCATAACTAATGTCGTTAAAATAGTCGTGAAACGGTATCTACAAAAGGGATGGTGCGAGCCTGCGAGCGGCAAGGACAACAGCCTGAAAGGGTGTTGCGAGAGTGCCGGGGTGTTACTGTCCGAAGGCGGTAATACCTCGGCATATCTCGTAACTCAACGCTGACGCTCCACGCCATTCCTCCCTTACGTTTGACATTGGATTAGCAAACCTTTGCCAGACGGCTTGCAGATTGGGGAACAACGGGAAAGCGGAAAATCTGCCTGTCAGCCCATTTATTGCCATTCAGAGCGGTTCTATCCTTTCCCTTTGCTTGTGGATGAACGGGTTGGAAACT
This sequence comes from Bacteroides sp. 2201st1_D9_2201SCRN_220225, assembly GCF_040928965.1. Classification (NCBI taxonomy): domain Bacteria; kingdom Pseudomonadati; phylum Bacteroidota; class Bacteroidia; order Bacteroidales; family Bacteroidaceae; genus Bacteroides; species Bacteroides sp. 2201st1_D9_2201SCRN_220225. The sequence continues at coordinate 27,845 of NZ_JBCODG010000007.1, forward strand.
ACGCTGCCATCCTTTGCCATCCATTGCAGGAGGCACGGAAAGGTCATCACGGATGCAACCCTTGAACGGCAGGTGTCTATGAGTTCCAGCCTTGCCAGTTCGTCCAACAGGCGGCGTATGCGCTTCCTACCCATGCACCATTGGGTTGATAGCTGTTCTTCGGAATACTGCGCCTGACCGACTGAAAGCGTGAGCGGTCGGTGGAAACCTTTGGCAGTACCGTCCGCAAGAGCCATCCTTGCCAATAGGTCGGCAAACAATGTGAAGTTGCTGATTTCCCTGCCGTCATCATCGGTTGTTGTTCCGTGCAGCCATTGTAGACCACCCTCGGAAAAGATGAAAGCAAATGTTTCAATTCCTGCCGGGCGCAAGAAACTGTATTTTTCCTTGTCCATAAAATCTTGTTGTTATAAGTGTGATATAAATGTGGTGCTTCTGTTGCAAGAGTGGAATGAAGCCGTACAAGTGTATGCACGGATTTACCTGTTAGGTATTTTGTTGTACCCCTGCACGGCTTCATCCTTTTGCGTAATGCGTAAGCGGAAAACTGTTTTGCCGATAAGCAGCACCCATTCCCAAATATGTTCCAACCCGAAATAAGGGAAGAAAAGGAACGGGATGCAGCCATACCCCTATTGGATTTTACATCGACCATTTGCATTTTTCCATAGCATACGGTCACTTTCCTGCGCCATTGATGCCAGTGCTGTTAGAAAACGGTTGTCCCGGTGCAGGACGCTTGTCAAGTGAGGAAACGGCACGACTGATGTCCGCCGCATCCACGGCGATGGATAGCAACGACCTGTTTACCGTGACCAACTGACGCTTGTCGCAAAACTCAGCCACACGCTCCAGCAGTTGGAACGCACGGTTCAGACGATGTTCCTGCGCATTGTCCGCAGTCATCCGCTCGTTGTCCTTTCCGCTGTTGAGATAGCGGTTGAGCGCAAGGCGGTCGTCCGATGAAATGTTTGTTGCGGTGGTCTTGCCGTCGGCGATGGCGATGCTCACACGCAATGCGTCTGCCTCGTAAACGCTCAGGCTTTCCAGAAACGAGCGGATGGCCAACACATCCTTTCCGCTTGCTTCACGTTTTCTACTCTCGTACTTCTTCTCGGTGGGAACGACCGAAACTGCTCCGGCCTGTTCCATGTTTCTAATCTGTTCCATAATTACATTGGTTTTTGATGTGAATAAAAAGGTTGTTTACTTCCTGCCTGTAAGATAGCGGTCAGCTTCTTCCGCGATTTCCTCTTGGGATGAGATACGGACACCTGTAAGGAAAGCGTCCAAATCCTCTTTCTTGAAGAAACACAGCTTACCGCACGGCTTGTACATCGGGATAACCCGGCGCATCATCAGCTTGCGGAAGTAGGACAGCTTGAAGCCGCAATACTCGGCCGCCTCCTTGGTGCTTAAAAGTTTTCGTTGCTCTGTCATATGCGTATATTTTTAATGGATAATCGACTGCGCCCTTGTCGTGGCGACAATGCAAAGGTATGGCGGCAGATTTCAAGAGCAATCAATGTAAATGACACTATGACAACACTTTGCAGATTATAAATGCGAGTATAAATGAGGCCAAAACGATGTATAAAGGAACTCTAAACACTCCATAATCCTAAATCATCCATACAAGGCAAGCCATCGGTGCGTAAAGAAACGCGGGCGTTCACGGACGGGCATAAAAAAAACCGCCATCGGCTTGCAATGACGGGAACAAGAAAAGTGGGTTATGAAAGTATGCGGTCAGAGTTTCTTGAACTCTTCAAGGTCGTATGTGTCAAGTCTCGGACGCAGCCGCGTGGCCTTGCGCAACAACTTGGCGATATGCCTTTGGTGTTCGGACGGATTGTCTTTGGTGGCGGCTTTGAGGTTGCTCGCCAACTGTGCGCCGTTGTTGAGCGGCCAGAACTTTTCAAAGATTACCCATTTGCCTTTTCTGATTTTGAGGGCGGCACACAAGGCATTGGCGATGTAGGCATAGAGTGTCTGGTTGATTTCGTCATCTTCCTTTTTCATTAGCGGTTGGAAGTCCGCACCCAAATAACCGTCCTCCCGGAACAGCACGAGCAAGAACAGCGCATCGTTGGTCTGCAACGCTTCGGGCAATTTCTTAATCTTTTCCGGCTGAACTTGTGAAATAAGATGGTCGTAGTGCCGGATTTCATCTACCTGCTTCATTGAAACTGGCGGTGTAGGTGTTGAAATCACAGCTCCAATTTGCTTCTCCACTTGTTTGTCAACAGCCTGTCGCTTGCCGGGAACAAACCTGTTCCACCGTTGACGCAACCACGATTTTATCCGTTCCCCGTAAGCCATACCAATGATGCAGGGTAACAGGAAAAGCACGGCAAAGAGTGAAGCCATGACGATGAACGTACTCCAGTCCATGTGTTTGTCAGGCGTGAGGATGAAGGCAATCAACAGTGAAACCACAAACCAAGAGGCGGTCAAAACAGAGCGGTCTTTGGAAAGCCACTTGTCTATGATGATGTCGTACAAAAGGAAAAATTCCACAACCAACCCAATCCATCCGACTATTGACAAGGCGGTAAAGACAAATGCAGCCGTGGTTGCTTCCATACGGAAAGCAACGGCGGCTACCAACCCGAATGCGGTTGCGGCTACCACCGTAAGCGGCAATAGCATCGTTAGAAAGTTATCGGACAATCGTTTCATCGCATACAACAGGGATTAGTCTTTGAAAATGTCATTGACGCGGTTGACAGCCTCGTCTTTCTTTTGGTCGATAATCTTCGCGTAAATCTGCGTGGTGGAAATGTTCTTATGGCCGAGCAGCTTGCTCGTGGTATAAATGTCAACATCCAAAGTCAGCATCATGGTCGCGAAAGTGTGTCTGCTGACATGGTAGGTCACGTGCTTGTTTATGCCAGCCGCCTTCGCCCATTTGTCAAGGATGATGCAGATACGGCTTTCAGACGGAAGGTCGAAAACCTTGTCCTCGTCCTTTGCATCGCCACGTTCCGGCAGCCACTTCATCGCCTGTTTGGATAACGGAAGATAAATAGGGTCGTTGGTCTTTTCCATTACGGTGAACACCCTCCACTGGTCGCCGTCCTTGTGTATGTCGCCCCATGTCAGACCGATAACATCGCTGATGCGCAAGGCGCAATAACAGGAGAACAGGAAAGCCTGCTTCACGGCTGGACGGGTGGGACATTCCGTTGCAATCAGCTTTTTCAGTTCGTCAATCTGCAGAAACTCGCGCTTGCTTTCGGGTCGGTGGATGCGGTCGGCGGCTGCAATATGTGTGAACGGATTTTCTGAAAGATAGTCATTCCGCACTGCCCAATTCAGCATAGCACTAAGCACCGTGACATACCCGGTGGCGGTGGTCATGGAGATAGTGCGGTTCGTCCGTGCCTTGTAATCGTTCCGTAGGAAATTCATAAAAGCCATGCAATAATCCTTGTCAAGCATCCTGATGGGAACATCGCCACGGAATTGGAATGTCGCTTTCCGTATGGAATTGACCCCACGAATGGAAGATTTTTTACCGTTGTCCTCCAGCCATCTTGCATAGAGGTCGAGCAATTCAGACAACTTGATGCGCCCACGCAATGTGGCGTTTGAAACTCCCTTTTCGCTGTTGGTAAGTTCTATGATACGGTCTGCCTTAATCTTGTTCGCCAAGGCCATGTTGTGTTGGTTCATGGCGCGGCTTGCCGGGTCAATCTCCGGCACGATATACAATTTAAGGAACTCATACGTCCGCTTCCCATTGCGGTAAATATCCAGGTAGATGGACTTGTTTCCGTTCTGCAACTCCTTGAATCGGATGCGGACAGGCTCTTTCGCCTTGATAACTTTCTTCGGTCTGGGCATGGTGTTATGTTTTTGTTGATTATTCGATTTCTACGGTTTCTCCCTTATTCTCAATGCGAGTAGCGGCAACCATTTTCATATATCCTTTCATCGTCTTGGGTGTCATTCCAAGCATACAACTGATAGTTCCGATGTCGGTGCCAGTGGTGAGCAACAGATATATAAAGGTATTTTGCGCAAGCCTGAAACTCAATGGCTGTTTTATTCCGGCGTTCTTCCCCCATTTCAACAGGATGTTCCTGATTTCAGTACCTTTCGGCAGACCTTTGAATACAAGCCCTCGATGGTTTGTTGTTTCGGGTAGCCAGCGCATTGATACGGAAGTAAGGGGAATGGATGACTTCCTTGAATGTACTTCGATGGTTGCCCTGTCTCCATCCGTCTTAATGTCTTTCCATTTGAGAGAGAGGACATCGGCAGAAGACAAGTATGTGAAGATGCTCAGCATGAAAGCCTGTTTGACTTGCGGCCTTGACATTACAGGGCATGGGGTATTCATCAAAGAGCGTATTTCATCAACGGTCAGAAACTTTTTTAGCGGACGTTCCCTTGTGATACGACCGTGGATGTTCACGAAGCGGAGCGGGTTTACACATATCATACCATCGGCCACCGCTTTGTTGAGCGTGCTGCTGAAAAGATAGATGAACGCCCTTGCTGTGGTCATGCTGATTTTTCCGAATTGTGCCGTGTAGTCCTTATGCAGGAAGTCAACCAAGCCGTCACAATAGTTTTCGTCAATGTCAACCACTTTCGTGTCCAATCCCCGGTAAGCGTTTACAGCCTTTTTCATACACCTTATATTATTGGCTGTGGAAACATCGCCCTTGCCAAGGATGAATTTCTCGTATTCGTCAATGGCCTCTCCAATACGTATGGTTGACGGCTCTTTGGTATCTATACCGAATCGTACTGCAAGCAGTTCATCTTCCTTGGCGGCACGGGCAGCTTCGGCTTCCTTCATCGTCCGTTTGTTTGCTGCGATATTCCTCTTGGAAGTTTCGGGTAACAAATAGAGGTGGAGGGCTTCGCGGATGCGTTTGCCGTCCTTGTAATAGTCAAGGTAGGCAGACTTCTTCCCGTTATCTATCTCCTTGTATTTAAGTGTGATATGCGATTTCTGTGTGGTCATAAAACTCTATTTTGTTACTATATGGTCATTTTACAGATACAAAACTACAAACTATTTTTCAAAGTAACAAAATAGTCGCAAACAAAGTAACAAAATTAACCCGATTTAGCGAAAATGAGAATCTATAGTCTTTTGAGATAAATCACATAAAGTATTGATATATAGCAATAATAAGTTCTTTTCAGTTCTCATCTATTCCAATGGAAAACTAATATAAAGATAATGGTGGAACATCTCGACATGGCTCTTGGCTTCCACGTCAAGCGTTTCCTCCATCGTCGTGCGGCGTACCAGTATAGGCACGTTGCTGTCCAGCACATACACCTTCTTTTGAGCGTCCGTAACCATCATGCGGGCCGTCCAGATACTCGACACGCTGATGATGACGCACCCCACGAGAAAGGCGGTGCAGATAATTCCGACCAGTTTGATTTTGTTCTCTAAATTCTTGATGACCATTTTGTTTGAATATTTATCGTTACTTTGTTATCTCATTACCGTACCCATTGCGCCCGTCGCCGTCATTTTGGCCTGCTGCGCCACGCCCTCGCCGAAGTTTCGGGTCGAGAACGCCGTGTCACCCTCCGGTATCATCCATGCCGCAAGGTCGGGGACGAGGTTCAGGCATTTCAGGGCCACGATGCTTGCCGCCATCAGATAGCCGGCGGAGAAGAAGCTGTTTTGCAGGTAAGCCGCCATCGTCTGCTCGCTCGCCGTGATTGCCGTCAGGTTCTCCACCTGTATGCACAGCACGATGTCGAACAGCAGCAGCACGTAGAAGCCCACGAAGTAGAGCATCGCCCCGTAGAAATGCACCGTCAGATACCTCGTGAGCCACTTCGCCCATGCACCTTCCCACTTGGGCAGGAGTGAGAACGCCCATTGGATAGGTCCGAACACGGTGAGCATTCCCAAAAGAATTTGCTGACAATAGATGGTCGCCCACTATTCACTAAATATATTCAGTGAAATTCAGTTTTGCAAGTTATCTTTGTATATCAGTTATTTGCATATGTTTTCATTTGGTTTGAATACTCACGGAATTTCACGGTTTTAGAAAATATTGGTACTATTTGATACCATATTTCGGGATATATTTTGTACCTTTGCATCACAGTAACCAAGATATATCGCGTATGGATTTCATCTTCATCAAATCATCCAAGGCAGGAAAGGAGGACTATGGTTCCATCTATGCCCGTGTGCGCAGCGGAAAGGCGAACATGAAAGTCGTGACAGGCTTCACCATCAAACAGCTTGAATGGGAAAAGTACCGCAGCCTGCAATACACCTCGTCAGCCCTGATGTCGAGCATCGGGATAAAGTACGGGCAGTTCGCCCAAGTCCTCGCGAGGATAAAGGCGGCATTCGAGGCGAACGGCTTCAACCCCAAGGAGGCCAAGAACATCATCGAGAGCGTGAAACACGACGTGCTCAACGGAATGATGCAGATTGTGGAGGTCAAGCCCAAAGGCAGGATGCTGTTCGAGGATTTCCTCACCTCTTATATAGAAGACATGGAAACCGGACGGCGCACCAAGAAAGGCCGTACCGTGAAAGTATCACCTGCCTATATAAAAGGTCTGCGCATTATCCAAAAACAGATTCGCAACTACCAAAAGGAAACCCACCGCAAACTCGGACTGGATGACATGACGATGGAGACACGCAACAGCCTTGTCGGTTACTGGAAGGAACGGAGCTTGATGCCCAACGCCATCAACTCGTACATGACCGATGTCCGCACGGTGGCAAAGGCGGCCTACGAGGACAAGCTGACCAAATGCGATGACTTCCGTCATTCCGACTTCGTGCCGAAAAAGGAGGAAGTGGACAACATCTATCTCACACCGGAACAGATACAGGAAATGCTCGACCTTGACCTTTCCACCAAGGAAGCTGTGAAAAAGAGATTGGAATCACTTGACATCAGCGAGGACGAGAAATTGGCACAACTTTCCAAATGCCGCATCACCCATATCAGGACACTGGAGCACGTAAGGGACATTTTCATCGTGGGCTGTCTGACCGGGCAGCGTGTTTCCGACTATTCAAGGATATGCGAGGACATGATAACGGAAATCGGCGGCACGGAGTTCATACTCATCACTCAGCAGAAGACGGAAAAGAAAGTCTATATCCCCGTTGACAGGCGCGTGAGAGCCATTCTCGCCAAGTATGACGGCAAACTGCCCCCGGTTCATCCCAATGAAATGAACAAGCTGGTGAAGACCATCGGCCTGTTGCTCGGCTGGACACATGACTGCGGCTTTGACGAGAAGCGTCTCAACCCCAAACGGGGAAGGAGGTTCTGCGACATGCTCCTTTCCCATACAGCCCGGAGAAGTTTCGCCACCAACGCGTACAAGGCTGGTGTCCCTCTGCCTTCCATCCAAGCCATCACCGGACACAGCAGCGAGGCGCAACTGCGCCGCTACCTGAAACTGGACGCGGAGGAAAAGGCCGTCATAGCATTAAAGGACTTCAAGGGTATCATCAAAATATAAGAAGGTGCTTATGGAAAAATCAAGGTTTGACATCATCAGCGATCTGTTCAAGCTGTCCAACGTAATCAGTGGTAGCCTGAAACTTGCGGAATCGCTTGCCGACAAGTCTTCCGGCAGTGACGAAACGGATTGCAAGGATATTTGCCGGAACATCAGATACAACTTAAAGCCCCTGTCTTTTCTTTTGGCCGGCATCAGGGAATATGTCACCGAACACGAGGATAAGGATCTGGCACGGAAATTCGTCGGGCTGCACGATGACACGAAAAGACTTCATGGCATCTGCTCCAAATATGCGGACTTGAACAAGGCGGCTTTCCGTACAGGGGTGGCTTACCTGAGCATGGAAGTCATAAGTCAATACTTCTTTCCCGAAAAAGAACAGGAGCAAGTATCGCCGGAAGGTTCTGATATTTCTCCCAAACCAATGACACGTACCGAAGCCACCGACTGCATCGACACCATCCGTGCCGCCATACGGAAGTGTGCAAAGGATTCAGACGGGAACAGAGGGAAAGAAATGTATGCCATGCTTGCCAAAGTGGACAAGGCGAAAATCCAAGCCGTCAAGGAGTATATTGTCAATGCCAACGACAAGGATTTGGCGCAACTCTTCACGGAATATTTTGCGGAAGCCGTCCACCTTTCCATGCTGCCCCAAAATGATGATGTGAAAGCGCAGTCCGCAGGAATAAAGATGTTCCATATCGCAATGACGATGGGATATGTCAAGAGGAACGTGCTGCATGAGAACGAGTCCAAGTCGGCAACATCACAAACAATACCCTCTTGTACGGAAGAAGCGTCATCCGGTTTTACCGCCACAGATACAATGCAAGGCGGTACGTTCAGCACGACCGCGCAAGTTCCCGTTTTAAGGCTGTACCGTTTCCTTACCACCTATACCGTACAGAGTGGCCCCGACAAGGGCAAGCCTCTATTGGACGGCAATGCCGTTTCCGACCGGGACTTCCTCCGTGCCGTCATGCGTGCCGACTATTCCACGATATACGGCAGTTGCGTGAAGGGCAAGATGCGCTGTGTCGCCATCCTGCTGTCCAAAGCATACTTCAAGGACTGGAAAGGTTACAGGGCATCCGCTGCCCGTTCCATGGGGCTGACCCCCGAAAGCCTCGCCAAGTATAACGTGGAGAAAACCTTTATAGCGAAGCTCAAAGAGTTGCTTCCCATGATAAAATCGTGACATAACCCACAGGTGGCTACAATTCACCACAACCCACAGACTTCCACAAGCCGTTAAGCACCAGTTGTTTGACGGCTTTTTTCATGCGGTGTCATTTCACAGAATACCACAAATTCACAGGTTTTATTATTGCCATACCTTTGCCTCCATGAACTTAAAATCAGTGAATTATGACAGATAAGACAGAAATGGTACTGGTATCGCGCGACGAGCTTCAACAGCTTATCGGCGCAAGCGTGAGGTGCGCGTTTGAGGAATACCGGCAGGAACAGGCACCACAGGACACGTCGGAGTATTACACCATCCGGCAACTGGCGGAGAAATGGGGCGTAAGCATAGCGACCATCTGGCGGCACGAGAAGTTAGGACACATCAAAGGACAGCGGATAGGACGGCGTGTCCTGTTTCCCAAGGAACAGATAGACCGCATCAAGAGCCTGAAAGCCACCAACAGGAAGGCCGACAAGAATACCAAGGAATAATTTGTAAAACGCACAACAAAAGAATCAAGACTTATGAAGAATTTGAAGCAGCTTGTTTTGCCGTGCTACAAATTGGAGATGGTAATGCCTGTGGAGGCATGGTACTTCCTGCACGGGAGCACGGACGGGGTATGCAACCTTACCTATCTTCTTTCCCTTTTGTCGAAGATGGCGGTTTCGGAAGTACAAAACACCAAACGGGGATTGGGCTATGCCGTCCATCCCGGACAGGTGGATAGATCTATGCTGGTACTGGCCAAGGAATGGGGCATCGGGCGCAAGGCGGTGTCCCGCCTGTTGGAGGATTTCTCGGAACGCGGGCTAATCCGTGTTGATTCCAATCCCGTGACTTCCATCATAGACATGGTGTGCGTGAAGTCGTGGATGATAGCAGGGCGGCTCATCGAGAATCCGACATACCGCCAGACAATCAAGGCATACGAAGGGGTACGGATTTTCCTTTTCAACGGGCAACAATTAGAGACCTTGCGCCGCAGTTCGGCAAGGAAGAAGAAAGAAAAACCGATAGAAGAAACACCAGAGGAAACGGATGGCTTACCGTCCATGAATCTGACCGGTTCCAATCCTATTATAGAAGGTACAGGAACAGCGGAAACCGAAACGGCAGCAACAACCGAAAGTGAAGTGGAAAGCACTGTGGAAAATGCCGTTGTGGATGCCGACAACACACCTGTTTTAGAGGATGGCAATACTCTGTCCGGCTCACAGAAATGGAAACAGCCACAGGAATGAAGCGGCAGGAATGGCAAGCGACAGCGTTTTAGAAGGGATAATTTTTAGGGCTGGCAAGTTAATGTTTTCGTCCACGAAAACCACGCCACCAATGGCGACCCGGCCACACGGGAAACGGCAAGCCCGGATTACAGCCCTAAAAAACAGAACGGTTTGACGGATAAAAGAAAACGGATATGACATATCAGGAGAACAGGAACAAGGGAGGCCGCCCCAAGGCGGTGAAAGGCAAGGCGCGGACAAAGACCATATCCACACGGCTCACGCTTGCCGAATGGAAAGCGGTCATGAAACGGATAACAGGTGCAGGCAAGAAGCCGTCACACTTCCTGCGTGATTTATTACTATACGGCAAGGTCGTGTCTGCACGGACACAGGAGGACAGGCAGCAGATAAGGATGCTGGAGGGAGGATGCAACAACCTGAACCAGCTGGCGAAGATGGCGCACCAGCAGGGCTTTTCTCTTTTGAAAGGCAAAATCATGGACTTGCTGGACGAGTTCAACAAAATCATAGAGAGGATATGATGGGCGACTTGAAAAAACGGGCGAGTTTCGCCAGAGTGGTAAACTACGTGAACAACCCGAAGAAGGCACGGCTCATCGACAGCAAGGACGTGAGGCTGGATGACAACGCCACCATAGCAAAGAGTATGCAGGGGCAAGCGGACGACAAGCCGGGGCGCAAGTTGAAGAACCCCGTGTACCATATCTCGCTGGACTTCGCACACGAGGACACACCCAAGCTGACGGATGAGCTGATGGTCGAAATCGCCCGTGAGTATATGCGGCGCATGGGCATAACGAACATCCAGTACATCGTGTGCCGCCATACCGACAGGGAACACCAGCATCTGCATATCGTAGCCAACAGGGTGGACAATGACGGGAACACCATCAGTGACAGCAACGATAATGTGCGTAATGTAAAAGTATGCAAAACTCTCACGAGGGAATACGGACTGCACTTCTCCAAGGGCAAGATGAACGTGAAACGTGATCGCCTGCGTGGTAAGGACAAGGTGAAATACCAAATCTATGACGCTATCAAGGCGGCATTACCCTGTTGTAACTGCTGGGCGGATTTGTGCGAGAAACTGGCAAAACAGGGTATCGGGGTACACTTCAAATTAGACAGGCGCAATGGCAACATCCTTGGCGTGTCATTCACGAAGGATGAAATCTCGTTCAGTGGCTCACGGATAGACCGAAGCATGAGCTTTTATAAACTGGACAAGCTGTTTGGAAGCTGTATTGCCGAGGGAATGGAATGGAAGCCCGATGTATCGTACAATGGGAATGGAGTTGAAAAACAATTACAGCTAATGAGGGAAGATATAGCTACAGGTAACACCATAACAAATCCTTTTATAACCCAATCATCAGCAATCGGAACAGACACGGACGGCAGTGTTGGCGGTTCTGTTGAACCCGGTTCAAACATCGTCCAAGTGACCATCGGCGTACTCATGGAGTTGTGCGTTCAGCCACAGCAAGCCAAGGTTTCATCCGGCGGAGGCGGTGGAGGAAACGAAAGCGGCTGGGACGACAATGACAACGAAAAGGACAAACATAAACCAAGGAGGAGAAGAAGATGAAGGACAACAAGCAGAACTTAACCGACCTTATCGGGGCATTGGCAGTGGACATCGAGGAAATCAAGAAAAAACTGGACGCAAAGGATAGCCCGGACAAGAACGAGGCATTGAAAAGGCTGGAAGCGAAGTTGGAGCCTGTTATACGGTTCTTCAATGGCAATGCACCGGAAAATGTCAATGCCATTTTCGGAAGCAAGGAAGCCATCGAGGAATACAAGCAATCAATAGGTGATGAAGCGGTAGCAAGTCTGCGGTTATACACCGAAGCCAACGAGAAGGATATGCGCAAACATGGTGTTCTCACCATCAAGGAACAGCTCAACAAGATATTGGAAAGGCTGACAAGCCACATTGAGAATGACAAACTGGCTTCGGAAAAGTCACGCCAAAAGCAAAGTGCCATATCGGAACTATGGCAGATAATCCGCCCGGACAAGGCAATAAGCACAATAAGGCTGTTATGGAGCAAAGTTCCCGATGGCTGGCACAAGAACCCTTACGCATGGGCTGGTATCGGTTGTACGCTCGTATTCTTTGCCCTGTTTGCCGTCAGTTGGGTACAATGGCATGACTACCGGGAAGAAAACAGGCGGTTGAGAACGGTTGCTGACAAACACCTTGTGACTACGTTCATGCTCAACGAACTGCATCCGGGACTGGCTGTGACCGTCGGAGCTTACGAGAAACTGGTAGATGTTGTCGGTGTGGATTCCACGCTGGTCATATTCAACAGGCAGGTCAAGACAGTGAGAGAGGAAGAAAAACAATCCAAACAACAAAAATAAAGTGGATGGCATCCATAAAAGTGAAATTTCGTCCTTCCACCGCAAGCGGCAGGGAGGGCAGCATCTATTATCAGGTAATCCACGGGCGCATAGTCCGCCAAGTCAAGACGGACTACCGCATATTTGACACGGAATGGGACAAGAGAACTTCCTCTCTGAAAATCCTGCCCGAAATCGGTGAAAACAGAAAACGGTATCTCCGAGAAGTGACGGAACATATCGACTGGGACACCAGACGGTTGAAAGCCATAGTCGCCAGATGCGACAGGCAGGGAGGAATTTATTCCGCTGACAGCATCGTCGAGAAGTTCAACGGGCAAACGGGCGAACAATCGCTGTTCCGTTTCATGCAGGGTGTCATAGGACAGTTGAAGCAGCTTGGCAAAGTCCGCACATCAGAAACCTACACGGCGGCATTGGCCAGTTTTATGAAGTTTCGTGAGGGGCAGGACATACTCTTGTGCGAGATTGACGGCAACACCATGATGCTTTACGAGGCCTGGCTCAAAGGCAAGGGCATCTGCCCCAACACGGTTTCCTTTTATATGCGCATACTCCGTGCCGTTTACAACCGTGCCGTGGAAAAGGAGCTGACGGAACAGAGACATCCTTTTAAACACGTTTACACGGGTATCGGGAAGACAGTAAAACGAGCCATCCCATTGAAGTCCATCAAGCACATTAAGGAACTTGATTTGACTTTGAAACCGCATCTGGACTATGCAAGGGATATGTTTCTCTTCTCCTTTTATACCCGTGGCATGTCATTCATTGATATGGCCTATCTAAAAAAATCGGATTTGAAGAACGGAATCATCACGTACCGCAGAAGAAAGACCGGGCAGCAGCTCACAGTCAAATGGGAAAAGTGCATGGAAGACATCCTCGCCAAGTATGGAGAGAATACGGCCACCCGCTACCTCCTGCCGATAATCACAAACCCCTGTTCCGATGAGCGGACACAATACCGTAACGCCATCTGCCGCATCAATGTGGCGTTGAAGGAAGTTGCCGGTCTGGCAGGATTGAACATACCGCTGACTATGCACGTTGCCCGGCATTGTTGGGCGAGCGTTGCCAAGAGCAAGAACATCCCTCTTTCAGTCATCAGCGAGGGCATGGGGCATGATTCGGAAGAGACCACACGCATCTATCTCGCATCGCTTGACACAAGCGTGGTGGACAAGGCGAACAGCCTTATCCTGAAAGATTTTTGACCGGATATTTATGGTGAAATGTGTTGAGCGAAAAGACGAATCTCTTGATAAGAGATATAGTTTATTTCGCAAAGGTACGCATAATATTTCAAATTCCGTGTTTAATCCTCATTTATAATGATATATGAAAGGCATTTTGTGAGAATCTGTTTTGTAAATCCGTCAAATCGGGTTCCTATAACACTGATTATTAGTGCTTATTTCTTCGGGATGGCTCTCTTATCAAGAGATACTCATAAACCCGATATAAAATGCCTGTTGAAGTTGATATATTGGAAGATAGTATCTTTCGGCTTTCGCCCGAACTGTTGAATATCCTGCTCAAAGACCATACAACGAGCAAGAAGGATATTCAGCGCAATATCTTTTGGGCTACTTCCGATTATGAATATCTGGGCGAAGGGTATCAATATGATTCGCCAATTCTTCCCTGTCTTATTACCGGAGATAACGGGCATGTCATCATGCCGCGTATCCTCAAAAGTCGTGACACCCAAACCGCACGTTCGCGAGAAATGGCAGAGGTGTTCACTCCGTCATGGATATGCAATGCGCAGAACAACCTAATCGATGAAGCATGGTTTGGAAGAAAGGATGTGTTCAATACGGAATACACCAACGAACAGGGTTGTCATCGGTGGAGACCCAACTCAGAGAAAATTCAATTTCCGGAAGGTAAGACTTGGAAAGATTATGTACGTGACAACCGACTGGAGATAACCTGCGGGGAAGCCCCTTATATCGTCAGTCGCTATGACACCACAACGGGAGAGACCATTCCTATTAAGGAACGCATCGGTTTGCTTGACCGCAAGTTGCGGGTTGTAGGCGAAAATACGGAAACTTCCGGTGAATGGTTGGAATGGGTACAGGAAGCGTATAAGAGCATTTACGCCTACGAATGGCAAGGTGACAATTTGCTGATTGCCCGTGAATCCATGCTTATCTCCTTTGTCGAATACTATCAACAAAAGTTCGGCAAGCGACCCTTGTTGAAATCCATCAATTATATCGCTTACATCATTTCATGGAACGTCTGGCAGATGGACGGGCTTAAAGGTGTCATCCCGAACAGCTGCGGTGAACACCGGACTGTTGTAGCTGATTTGTTCGGGACAAGGGAAGAAGTCAGTCAATGCGAAGGCTGTCAGAAAGATGACATCCGCAGGCACAACGGTATCTATTGCCAAATCAAGGACTGGCGGGCCAAAGACCCTAAAACGGGAAAGATGGGAAAACGAATCCGATTTATCGACCTCATAAAATAGTGCAGCATGAAATTCACATCTTCACTAAAATTAAAACTGATATATGTGTTCCGCATCAATGATGCCGCACACAGGGGATGTCTGAAAGTAGGCGAGGCCACTTGTGACAATGACAATGTTTTCGGTCTTGCTCCGAACAGCAAGGCTCTCAACGAGTCCGCGAAGAAACGCATCAACCAATATACGCAGACGGCTGGTATCGCATACGACCTCTTATATACGGAACTGACGATATACAACAGCAAAAAGGGCTTGTGCTCTTTCAACGACAAGGAAGTGCATAGTGTTTTGGAACGTTCCGGCATCAGAAAAAAGATATTCGATACCGAGAACAAGGCCAACGAGTGGTTTATTACCGACCTTGAGACTGTCAAACGGGCAATAGTTGCCGTAAAGGAGGGACGGGAATCGTTGTCTTCGGCCGAGGTCTCACACGACCAAACTCCGATTGTATTCCGTCCCGAACAACGGGAGGCAATTGAAAAGACCAAAAAGCAATTCAAGAAAAGTAACCAGATGCTTTGGAACGCCAAGATGCGTTTCGGCAAGACATTGTCGGCCTTGCAGGTGGTGAAAGACATGGATTTCAGCCGTACTTTGATTCTTACCCATCGCCCCGTGGTGGACAGTGGCTGGTTCGAGGATTTCGGCAAGATATTCTATGACAGTCCCGGTTTTGCATACGGCTCAAAGAACAACGGTGACAGTCATGCTTTACTTGAAGCGAGAGCGAAGCAGGGTAAATGCCAATATGTGTATTTCGCTTCCATGCAGGATTTGCGCGGTTCTGAACTTGTGGGTGGCAACTTCGACAAGAACAATGAAGTGTTTGCCACCGCTTGGAATTGCATCATCGTGGACGAGGCGCACGAAGGGACACAGACGGAACTCGGCAAGGCTGTCATGCAGGAACTGACAAAAGCAAATACCAAGATATTGCGACTTTCCGGCACTCCGTTCAACCTGTTGGATGACTTCAAGGAGGACGAGATTTATACCTGGGATTATGTGATGGAGCAACGGGCAAAGGCTTCATGGGATTTGACCCATTTCGGTGATCCGAATCCATACGCCTCTCTACCTACGATGAACATCTATACATACGACCTCGGACGGTTGCTCCATGAGTTCGTGGATGAAGATGTGGCTTTTAACTTCCGTGAGTTTTTCCGGGTAAATGATAACGGAACTTTCATCCATGAAAAAGATGTGAAGGCATTTTTGAATCTTATCTCCAAGGAGGACAAGGACAGTTGCTATCCGTTTGCCAACGAGGAATATCGCAACATCTTCCGTCATACGCTATGGATGTTGCCGGGTGTGAAGGAGGCTCGTGCCATGAGTGCTTTACTGCAATCACATCCTGTATTTCAGCATTTCAAGGTGGTGAATGTGGCAGGAGACGGTGACGAGGACGAAGAGAGCAAGGATGCGCTTGCTGCGGTGGAAGAAGCCATCGGCAAAGACCCTGATGCCACCCGTACCATTACCTTGTCTTGTGGACGATTGACCACGGGTGTCAGTGTCAAGGCGTGGACGGGCGTATTCATGTTGTCCGGCTCTTATAATACCGCTGCATCAAGTTATATGCAGACCATCTTCCGTGTGCAGACGCCAGCCACCATCAACGGACGCGTCAAGGAACAGTGTTATGTGTTTGACTTTGCACCAGACAGGACACTGAAAGTCATTGCCGAGACAGCAAAGATTTCTTCCAAGGCAGGAAAGACCAGCGGGAACGACCGCAAGATTATGGGTGAGTTCCTGAACTTCTGTCCGATTATCTCCATCGAAGGCTCCAAGATGAGCCAGTTCGATGTACCCAAGATGTTGGAGCAACTCAAACGTGTTTATGTGGAAAGGGTTGTCCGCAACGGTTTCGAGGACAGGAGCCTGTATAATGACGAGTTGATGAAGCTCAACGACTTGGAATTGCAGGAGTTTGATGACCTGAAAAAGATTATCGGCCAGACCAAGGCAATGCCAAAGACCAATCAGGTGGACATCAACAACCAAGGGCTGACCGATGAGCAATACGAGGAACTTGAAGACCTTGAAAAGAAATCCAAGAAACGCGGCAAGGACAAGCAACCTTTGACGGAAGAGGAAAAGAAACGTCTTGAAGAGCTGAAAAAGAAAAAGAACAACCGCGAGGCTGCTATTTCTATTCTTCGGGGTATCTCCATCCGTATGCCATTGCTGATTTATGGAGCAGAACTACAAGACGAATCACAGGAAATTACGATTGATAACTTCGCTTCGCTCATCGACCCACAATCATGGGAGGAATTCATGCCCAAGGGTGTTACCAAACAGAAGTTCAATAGCATCAAGAAATACTATGATCCGGAAATATTCTGTGCGGCAGGCAAGCGCATCCGTGCCATGGCTCGTGCTGCGGACAAACTGAGCGTGGAGGAACGCATCGGGCGTATAACGGATATATTCAGCACATTCCGCAATCCCGACAAGGAAACGGTGCTTACGCCTTGGCGTGTCGTTAATATGCACCTTGGCGATTGTCTGGGCGGATATAACTTCTTTGAAAAGGGTTATGAAACCACCTTGTCTGAACCTCGTTTCATTGACCGTGGCGAAGTGACCGCCAATGTGTTCGCCCCAGATTCCCGAATCCTTGAAATAAATTCTAAGTCCGGATTATACCCTTTGTATATGGCATACAGCATTTACCGTACAAGGGTCAAGAACTCTTTGTTTTCGGTGTCCAGCATTGAGGATGAACAGCGTATATGGGACAAGGTAGTGGCTGAAAACATCTTTGTCATCTGCAAAACTCCTATGGCAAAGAGCATCACCAAACGCACGCTTATCGGCTTCCGAAAAGCAAAGGTAAACACTCGATACTTCGAGGACTTAATAAATCAAATCAAAAACAAACCTGAACATTTTATCAAGCAGGTAGATAAATTCATCACAGAAAGAACAGGAATAAAGAATATGAAAATCAATGCGATAGTGGGGAATCCACCGTATCAAGAGGTTGTTGCACAAAAAGAAACAACCAACGGCCAAAAACGAAGTTCAAGTATATTCCAACATTTCCAAACAATAAGTGACAGATTGGGCAGATACACTTCACTAATTTATCCTGGTGCAAGATGGATTCATCGCTCAGGAAAAGGACTTGAACAGTTTGGACTTTCACAAATCAATGATCCTCATTTATGTTTCCTGAAATTTTTCCCTGATTCAACAGATGTGTTCAAGGAAGTCGGTATTGCTGATGGCTTATCTATTGTGATGAAAGATACACAGAAAGGAAGTGGTGGTTTTAAATACATCTATTCTATCCATGGAAAAGATATAATAGTTAATGCTAATAACCCCAAAGAAGATTTATTCCCATTAAATCCTCTTGATAATGAAATTGTTTCTTGTTTAGATACTATTATTGCCAGATACAAATGCTTGCACGATTCTGTCTTATCTCAGAAACTCTTTTCTATTGAAAGTGATTTTGTCGAACGGAATCCAACGCTTGTAAGAGAATATAACGATGGAGATTATTTTGACCCAAAATCAGAAATAAAACTCTTCACAAATGACAAAGCTGGCAAGAGCGGCAGAGCCCGATGGTACATCGCAAATAAAAATGTTATCACAACAGGGTTGGAACACTTGAATAGATGGAAAGTCATCGTTTCAAGTGCCAATGCAGGAGGACAAAAGCGTAGCAATCAAATCGCAATCGCAGATAACCATAGTGCATTTGGCCGTTCTCGTGTAGCATTGAAAACATTAGCTACAGAACAAGAAGCCAAAAACTTTTTCAAATATGCTACAAGCGAGATAATCCGCTTCGCCTTTTTACTTACCGATGAATCTTTGACCTCTTTGGCAAAGAAGGTTCCTGACTTATTGGACTACTCCGACGCCAATGGCATTATTGATTACAATAGTGATGTGAACGACCAACTTTATAAATTATTTGGCATTGACGATAAGAATCAACAGTATATACGAGAGGTTCTTACCTCAAAAGAATAATATACAGAAGAGAGGCTGTCCAGTAACTCACAATTGGCACAGTCTCTCTTATTGTGCATATTATCCCAATATTACATTACAATAATTTCATTCTCTTCAAACCAGCCTTTTCTGATAGTTTCAGTTTTTACTCTCTCTGGATTATTTGTATACATCACAACAGCCAATGAGTTCTTTGCTCTAGTACATGTAACATAAAATAATCTTTGAGTTCGTTCAATGGAGGTTTCCTTACCATTTTCTCTATTTTTCAAATCTACATTAGATAAATCTTTAACACCAAATAGTTTGTCATAGCTAAATAAGAATCCTTTTATTTCAGAATCATCTATAATAACCATTACTCGATCAAATTCGAGACCTTTAACCCCTTGGTGTGTATCGAATTGTGAACGGTGGTTCACATAATCATCATAGCTGCGTACCATGTTAATTGGTAAATCCATTACTTCTACCCAGGCACGTAGTTCTTCTTCTACTGTATCTTCTATGTCCGATGGGCTCAACATATACGCTTGTCTTACAACATCCGGTACTGTTAATAGTTGAGATTTTATAATTTCATCTACCACGACACGGATAGTTCCATTCTCATTTACAAGATTAGCAACCTTTATTGCTTCTTCTCTGCATTTCAAATAAAGTTCATATGGTTTTTCTGTATTCTGTCCGCTCAATAATGGCGAGTATTTTTTCAAAATCTCTAAAGCAACTCGTCCATCTTCTTTTATAGATTCTGCAATTGGTAGCACTTCCTTTGTGAAAAATTCTATTTCTGATACAGAACCCTGGAGGAATGTCATCTGATATTTTGAAACTTTATAAAGTGGAGCAAAAAAACGAGAAAATCCTAACCTTCGTGCAGCCATCATGTGTTCCAATGTTAGAACTTTAACTTCAGTACCTATGGTCGTCCATTTTGCATCTTGGGTTTGCTCACTCATAATCCTCATCACATTTTGCTCTATTTCATCTTTATTTAGTCCCTCACGTTGTTGTATAACAAAAAGCCTAATCAAACCATCATTAGCATCTTCACGCGGTCTTTGTTCTGCATGAATATCAATATCCTTTCCAATATTGTTAGCCAACTGGATTATCCGTTTAGCACAGCGATAATTCATCCTCTTTACCGGCTTCTCCCACCCGATAGGAATAGAATCTTCTATATTCTCCTTCCCATCTGCATAAATTCGTTGCTTCTGATCTCCAAGTAAACCTAAAGTAAAGATATCAGCAAAGTTTCTTTGAATTTCAAAGAAAGTATCAATTAGTTCTTTTTTCGTATCTTGACTCTCATCAATCAATAGTATCGGATATCGTTGTGCTATGATTCGCTGTAACATTTTGTTCTCAAGAATCATTTGAGCAGATATTTTAATAACCTCAGCATGCTTCAATGCATTATATTCAGGATTACTGCCATTGGGATTATACACAAACTTTTCTATTATCTGCGCTTTTGCTAACCGTTCTTTCTGGTATTCAAACTTTTCTACGTTGGAAAGATATGTTTTGGTAGTCTTTTTTTCTGTTTCTTCTAACTTCTTTTCCAACGCTTTTAAATCTTCTTCAATATAAAAACAATACAATCTTTTTATATCTGCCTGATAATACTTTATAACATCCCAAACAAAACTATGAATTGTTGAAATATGAAAAATAGGACTATAATCCAATCGGTTGATTATTTCATCTGTGGCAGCATTCGTAAAGGTAATAACAGCTACATTCTTTCCTTGCAACAAAAGGTCTTTACCAATACTATTATGTATTTTTTTCAAAAGAAAAACCAAAGAGTAAGTCTTCCCTGAGCCTGCTCCAGCAAAAAGAAAGAAACTTTTACGCGGTGTTGAAAGAATGCACTTTTCTAGTGTCTCATCTACTTGAAAGTCTATATTATTCTCCATTTCTGTTTCCATTAGAATCCAAATATGACTTCATCCATTCAAGCCCTTCCTGAATATATACTGGGGCAACCAAATCGACAAAATCGTCTTTATAAAGCAGAGAAATAGCAAAGTCAGCCTTCTGAAAACCACTCTTGCTTTCCAACTTTTTAAATATCTTATTTTGTAATTCATTAGCAGAATTACTATGTTTCAACAGATTCGCTATTGTGGTAATAGTACCCATTTTCTTTAACCCTTCCTGTCGAAATAATTCAAGATTGGTAAATATCAATGCATCTTCAAATGTATAAGGACATACTTCAGTCAAGTCATCTTTATTCTTATCCCACTTGACGTTTACCGGTGTTTGGAATGCTATCCTTACATTATTCACAAACTTTTCTTTTCCATCCAATGCCAACAAATCGTCTATTTGTTCTTTTCCTGAAAGCCAACTTTTAATGGAGGGATTACCTGTCTTATAATCATTTCCTTTGGCTGTAATCACGGACGGATGTTTTTCTTTTCCGTCTTCTATTTTTGTGTCAGTCGCATCTATATCCGTCACAATCAAGGTTGCAATTCCAATTTTTTCAATAAGTTTACGGAAACTATGCGCATGACGACCATTTACCTCTATAACAGAAATATAATAAGAATCTAATCCGGATTTTGCGAGAAAGCTGGGAACAAGTATCTTTTCCGCAGGGCCTTCAACAAAAATAACAGCATCCGAGAAGAATATATCGCAGTGAGTTAAACGTATATATCTTGTTACAAATTGCTTTGTTTCATCGTCTGTTCCGAATGTACTAGATAAGTTTACAACTTTTGAAACAGGTATCTTTTCGCCAACATCTATTACTCGTTTGAAGTAGCGCATACAATTCAAGTCAAGTTCGTTGACAACATGATTTGAATGCGTACTTAACACAAGTTGTGTGCTTAGCCAAGGATTTTCTTCAATTAGTTTATTGTTACACAAGGCTTCAAAAGCTTTCTTTACAAATACTTGTTGTGCTTGGGCATGTAAATGCGCTTCTGGTTCCTCTACAAACACTATATGAATAGGCTCAATATTCATTCCTTCACTTAATTCTTTCAGCCATTTTTCCCTGAAGTCAATCAACTTCAAATAAATAGAGATAAGATTTCTATAACCAAGCCCATTGTACTTCTCAGGAAGTACTAATTCCTCCATACCTTGAATAGCAAATTGAACTGCTGAGTCATGTTTTATGGATTCCTCAATCTGAATCTTACTTCGTATTCTTATCTCTGGATTCTGGAATCCAGGGTAATTGATGTTCTTCAATTCTCCAACAGGAACCTCAAAAGTCTTTTTTAATTTTTCATCATATGTTTTGTTCGCTGTTACAATACCTCCAAGGAGTTTCAACCCTTCACAAGTCAATTCCTCATCTTCTTGCCCACTGCTCTTATAGTACTGTTGAAACTGTTTAGACAACGTATCTATATCACTGTCTGTTTGTCCTTCCGGATCTGAAAAATCTCTTGATGCCAGTATAGTATCTACTTTGATTAGTCCGTCAAGTGGATTGTTGCCTATCTCATTGTCTGGCGTTGATTGCACTTCGTCTTCGTTATCAGGATCAAGAGAAGGATCTATGATGTAGTATTTCACATCAAAATACTCTCTAAGATTTAGACCTTTGCCTAAAAAATCGCATAAATTTTTTGGATATAAATCTGGAGAGCCAGCTTTCTCCCATTCTTCAGTACCCTCTAAAGTTTTTGCCTTTATTTTGGCATCCTTGTAAACAGTGTAGAGCTTTTTTACATCTTTGGGTTCATATTGTCCACGGACACCAACCTTTTTACCATCCCAAGAACTAAGTGATGGTATCAAGTGATTTACTCGATATTGTTCTCCATCTTCGACATTTATCCAAACATCCATTGATGGCACAATGTTATCCCATTGATGAGAATCCAATAATGCTTCATCTACAGAATCATGTTCGAGCCATTTCTCGCCAATCTCATTAATTGCTGCCCAATTTGTTGCGGTAAACTCTTTTAAAGTGAATCTATCTGTGTTTTTTAGAAACCAAACAATAGCACTAATAGCGGAAGTCTTGCCACTATTATTTGCACCAACTAAAACTGTTTTCTTCTCGTCAAAATCTATATGACAATTTTTCAATTTTCGGTAATTCCTAATATGAACAGATTGTATTTTCATGCGCTACTTGCTTTTGTAAATGTTAAATCTATAACTCTATTTCATTGAGCAATCTTATCACCTTATGTACCTCCGAATATGCCTTCAAATCCTCTGGCGATTCCTTGCAGAGTTGGCATAACTTTTCTGAGTTTGATATAGCTCGTTCCAAATCACCATTCTCTGTCAGGTATTTATAGAGGTTGGTGCGTATGAAATATCGTTTTGTCTTTTCATATCCCGGCATATATTTCTGCAATTCGGGAAGCAATTGTTCGTAACTTTCGTATTGCCGACAAACTACATTTGGTAAGAAGTGGAGTAAGAACCAAAATTCCGTACAAGGATTCGTCTCTACAAACATAATCTTTCCGGCATATTTTTTCTTGCTATACTCTTTCTTTGCTCGTTGGTACAGTTGCATTTCGGAAGGATATTGATACAGCCTGTCCATATCAAACAGGCATACAATATAATCATATTGCTTGTTCAAGTAAGATTCCACCAGTTTCAGTATATGATTGATGTCGCTGTGCTGCGGAAAATCCGGAGCGACCTTGAAAGGATAGCGACACGCAATTCTCAGAGAATCGAAATAGAACCATTCCGTTTCTCCTTCGCCTATGATGGCGATACTTTTTGTTACTGTCCGTCCCATATCATTAGTCATTCAGGTTGATATACTGACTACCCAAGAACGGCAACTTTACCAATTTTCCCTGCTTGTAAGCATTGTATGGGGAAAGATTCTTATGCAGTCCCAAAGAAGATAGGCGTACTATTTTAGTTTCGCCAAGTTCGTCTTTGTCGGTGAACCATATCGTATCACGGCGAATAAAATCCTCGTTGAGAAGATTGATGTCGTGTGTGGTCAGAAGCATTTGGGATGTTCCACTACTATTTGCCAGAAAGACTTTCAGGAAATAAGCCAACAGTTCATAATGAATACTTGTCTCCACTTCATCAATGGGCACAAACCGATTGGTCTTTAACAAGAAATTCAGTATCACCGCCATTCCCAAGAACCTCATGGTGCCATTGGACTCGTATTCTTCCGACAAATCATATACTTTATCGCCTGCCTTATGCCTGAAGGTCAATTCCGTATTTGTAATTTTCCCCTTTCTAAGCATTTCAGCCTTTGCATCTTTATCAATAGGGGCATTCTGAATCAGTTGTTCCAATTCAGGGGTAATCAGCTCTTCCTCTTCGTTTAATACCACATCTTCTATATTGAAATCGGACGCTTTCAGGAAATTTAAAATGAATTTCTTCAAATCTCCTGCCTCGTCTTTATCCAATCGTGATTTGACATATCCCGAAAGCAACATACCGGGAGCCAATACATCTTTTACCTGCTTGGCAAAATAATCGTACACATCATTCAGCCTTGTCCGTTCCACGTTGCTTTTGCCAAACGCGGCAAGCACACTGCAATTATTGATAGTGTTGCCGGAAATCACATCCTGGCTTTTCTTCGTCATTTTCAGATTTACGCCAAAGTCAATGGTCGTGGAATCTGTTGCGGCATCATAACTTCGGTTGTACAGCTTGGTCGGGCGAATGGAATCATAAACAATCAATGTCTCGGAATAGATATGCTTTGCGTCCAATTCAAAACTAAGGATGTACTTCGACTGGTTGATATAGAACACCATTGACATCTTTGTCTTCTCGTTCCTTGAGGTGTCATCCAACATGAAAGGGACAACTCCGGTTTTCTCAGTCCTGTCTTTAGGCATTCTCAAAACCAGCATCTTGAAGAATTCAATGGCATTTAATATATTCGTTTTACCGGAAGCGTTAGCACCATAGATGATGCCCACTTTCAGTAATCTTACACCGTCCTTAACTTCATACGAGTACTCATCAGACATAAAAGTATCTGCCGATGGTTCAAAACTGATTTTCTGAACCGACTTAATGGAGAAAAAATTCTCAATGCTGAACTCTGCTATCATAATCGTTGATTTTATCTATTGTATGGTGCAAAGATACAAATAAAATCTCATACAACAAATTATAAATACGATTATTGTAGAAAAACTACGCAATACAAATATAAAATCAGTGAATATCTATTTGTTGTGGTTATAAATTAACCGTCTGATTATCTCCGGAAGGTGTTGACTGATTTGAGGACGGTAAACGAATGTGGATTATGCAGCCAAAGAAGTTAATTGTCCTATGCCATTTGCGCCATCTCTTGATTCTATTTACGATGGCTAAATAGTGATGCTAAAATGGTACTAAATTACAAAACTACTTTTTTATACACGCTATAAAATATAGTAAATCAGTTTATTATATAATTTTATATCTTGTCGCCCACCAACCGATACGGAACACCACCAAGGCGATAAGCATGATGATTTTGTCTATTCCCACGATGACACCCGAAGTCAGCGAGGTGAACCACAGCTTCGCCGCATCCTTCTCCATGTTCGTTACCTCGTCCACACCCGTCTGTTCCATCGTCGCCTCGATAAGGTTTGGGTCCGACGTACCCGTATGGGCGACATCGGCCTGTGCCTGCAGGGCAGTGTACATCGTGTCTCGCACGTAAATCAATTCCTGCACCTCCTCGAACTTGTCCGAGATTTGCGAGGCTTCGGCCTCGTACAGGTCATGGGTGTAACTGCCGACACAGTTCGGTATGTAGGAGAGGAAGTCCAAAAAGCACCAGTTGCTCCCGCTGTTTGCCATGCCCGTATCTGCCGGAGGATACCACCAGCAGAGGATAAGCGACACGGCCAACGGCCGGAAGAGTTTCATCACGTCCAGCGGCTCGTGTTTGACCATCATCTTGTACGCCATGCCTGCCGCCATGATGATGGCGAATAGGGCGGCCAGTGCCATGCACATTTGAAGAATCCACCAGAATGGACCTTGCGAGCCGGTAAAGGTCGCATCGGTCAGGAACTCGTTGGTCTGAAAAATCACGTCGTCGATTTCCTCTTCCAAGAGGTCGATACCGAAATCCGAAAGAATATTTCCGTCTGCCATACGTTGTGTGTTTTTAGTTCTTTACCGTCTCGTCTCCGTTTCCCGTATCCGTGTCACCGCCCGATTGCGCTCCTCGCACAGCGAAACGCGATTCGTTCCACCGGCCCATCGCCTCGCGGACGATACCGCCCTTGTCCAGTCTCCGGTCGGCGGTTGCATTCAGCAGTCCGTTCGCAACTGTGGCGTTCTGTCTTCGGGCAAGGTAGCCGACCAGAATCTCGTTCTGCCGTACCACGTCCTCGTAGATCCGCAGGTACTCTTTCTTTCGTTGCGCGTTGGGCATGTAAGCGTCCTTGGTGGCGTCGATGGCACACTGGTACACGTGGTAGTATTCCGTCCACCGCTCCCTGTCGTCCGTTGTGCCCCCGGCAAGGAGAATCCGGTCTATGTTGCACTGAAACCGCTCCATTTGAGCGTTTATCTTATCGCCCTCGGCCAGCCATGCGAGGTCGATCTGCCGGTCGGCCACGTTCAGCGCCTCGATTTCGGCCCGCTTGACCAATGCCGAGTCGATGGCTTCCGCTTCATCCGTCTGATTGTAGAGATTGACACCCGCCAGCGTGCGGAACGACAGTTTGTTCTTGCTTGCCGCCGACTTCTTGTACTTGTTGTGCAGCAGCGTGTAATAGAGGTCGGGCGAGAGTGCGCCCGTGCCGGTCTCCATGACCGTAATCTGGTTCTGTTTCGGCGAATCATGGTTGTAAGTAACCGACTGCGCCTTGACACCGCTCGTTGCAGCAGTTGCGACTGCCATGAGTAAGAGTATTCTGTTCATATAAACTTCCGGTTATTCGTTATGTTACAGTTATTTGTATCGTATAGTCATACTTTTTTTTGAGTTTCCTTTACAGTCATAGATATTGGTATTCATTCCTGACCCGTTTCTCTCCCAGCGAGAAATGTGTCTCGTCTTTTTCAATGCAAATACATTTTCTATTCGTATAGATACAGGCGATTGCGGTGCTCATGCTCCCCGATGCAAAATCAAGGACAGTATCTCCTTCCTTTGTGTATGTTTTTATCAGATACTCCAATAATGCAATCGGCTTTTGGTTGACATGAATCGTTTTGCCTTCCGATTCCGCTGTCTTGAAGTATATCACACTTCGTGGATACCTTGTCCCTTTGTTTTCATTCCTAAATGTAGGATTGGGTACATTGTTTATTCCTGTCCAGTTGCTTCCTCTCTTCGTGCGGTTCCCGTAAGGCTCACCTTCCTCCATGATTGGATAATAAGGGGTGCTGCCTTTGCCAAAGACACTTATTAGCTCATGTGCTTTTAGAGGTTGTTTTTTAGCGAGAAGAAAATTGCTTGCCTTTGACTTTTCCCAAACCCAGTCATATTTAAATTCATCTAAATTGCCGCAGCGTAGAAGGCTGCTGAACGGTTCGCTGCCAAATAAGACCGTAGGTGCATTTTCTTTCCTGACTCTCCTGATCTCTTTCCACATTTCCGGGAACGGTATTATTTTATCCCACTGTGAAGCTGTAATTCCAAAAGGGGGATCGCATAAAACCAAGTCGATACTTGATTCCGGAAGAAAAGGCATTACTTCAAGACAATCGGCCTTATATAACGTAATGTCTTTCGCAAAAACAATCTTTTCCATTGCATCAATCTGAATGTCTTTTTATCCCTTGGTTATAATCCCAATAGGCTTGTTCGTACTAAAAATTCTTTCTCTGTTTTTATTTCCCGATGTCGATGGCATGGAAGTCAAACTCCAACCTGTAGATGGTTTGCCTTCTTTCCCTTTTATCGTTCATTAATAATCCAGCCGTCCCGCTTTGCGCCATCGTCCGAAAGCCCCGTCAATAATCTCCTTGACCTTGGGACGGTAAATCTTCGCTTTCCAGTAACCGATACGTACCTGTATGTACCGCCACGTCTCGATATACGCCCGGTTCAGGTGCCGCTCGATGTCGTCCAGCGACGTGTTCACCGCTTCCAGCACCATCAGCAGGTCGGAGGTCGAACATTCTGCCGCCCCTGTGGCATACAGCACGAGGTCACTGACCGATTTGTAAAGCTGTTTCCCGTCATCGGCGATGTCCCGTATTGCCTTTTCGTTGATGGCCAGTATCACGGCATCGCCGGGGTCGATGCGCCCCCGTTTCACGATTCTATCGTTGAAGTCCTCCAGCAGTCTCTTGTAATCGCCGATACGGTCGCTGACCGCCGTATAGGTGCTTTTCACGTTCAGCACCGTCCGCAAGGACTGGTACATCACGTCGATGACGTCGAAGGCACGGGTGTAGCGGTCCAAGTCCACATTCAGTTCCTTGTACTCGCCGACCTCTTTGCGGCTGTACTCGTGCAGCAGCTTGTTGCTGTATTCCAGCGTACTGCGGGCCAGCAGCAGACTGCGTTGCTTCTTGTGGTCGTTGATGTAGGCTTCTACCGACACGATGTCGAACGTCCATTGCGCCTTGGCAATGCCGGGTAGAAGTGCCAGCAGCACGACTGCCATCAGCAGGGCACGTTTCATGGCCGCACCTCCTTTCCGCTGTCTTTGCCGTTCCTGCCGTTTCCGCTCCGCAGGTTTCGCGCATTCTCCACCCAGCGTTCGTGGCATTCCTCCACGAGCGTCAGCCTGCGTCCCTCGTCCATATCCAATTCGGGCAGCACGTCTTTCAGCACATCGATGATGCTCCGTTTGTAGTGCATCATCTTCTCCAGCGACACGAGGTCGGCATATATCATCGTAATCCGGGAATCCACTTCCCGTGCGATTTCGAGCCGGTCACTCGACCACAGCAGATGGTACACCTCCCCGGTCGGAGTCTCTTCCAATGGTGGGGTACGGGCATATTCCGTCGTGATCTTGCACGAAGGATGCTCCCGTGCAATCTCCGCAATACGGTCGTTCACCAGTTTCGTTTTCTCCGCGTCCGACAGGTTAGGGTCGAGCGTCAGCACGTCGGCCACATACGTGTCGGTGTATTCCGTGGTCAGTTCCCAACTGATCTGCACGATGGCACGGTGTATCTTGATACCGAGGAAATATTTCGGTTTGCGGGCTATCGAGACCGTCGCCTTGAACGTGATGACCCCGTTGATGTTCGGCATGGTCGCCTTACGGACATAGGTGTAGCCGTTCCACGCCCCGCCGTCCTGCCACGACAGGCTGTAAGCTGTCTTGCAGTCCTGCATGATGGCCGGTATGCGGTAGTAGTCGTCCGTCGCCACGTCGTTATCGCCCGCCGCCTCGGTTTTCGCATCGGTGTATTCCCGTTGTTTCTTCTGCCATTCGGACAGCTCGCTTTTCAGGCGGTCTATCTGTGTCTTGTTCGCATTGTACTGCTGTCGGTACACCGCCGCATCTTCCACGCTCGCCTCGGAGATTTTTTTCAGCAGGTCGGCATTCTCGCTCTCCAACGCGTTGATTTGCGACTGGATGGCGGCTACCTGATTCTCTGCCTCCTGCAGCATGGTGTCCAGCTCGGACAAGTCCAGTTCGTTTTCCGTGACCGTGGTCTGCATGGCACACTCCTTTGAATGGGCGTTCAGGGATTTGCCGCACGTTCGGCACTTGTACTGCGTCGTGCCCTGACCGAGCGTAGCCCCGTCCGAACAGGTTACACTGATGGTCACGCTCTCGCAGCCTTGCAATTTCGCGGCGTCCGTCGCCTGATAATAGTTCCGCGCGTCAGAAGCTATATAATAGGTATAACCTTCCTCGTTGTCGTTGAACTCCGAGAGTCGGGCGTTAAGCCCGGCTTTGAACGTGTTCAGGTCCATCGAGTAGGAATCGAACACCTCTTCATAGACGACCTCTTCCCGGTTCCAGCTTTTCTTCACATGGATTTCGTAGGCGTATGCCTTCTTCGTCTGTTTGCCGCCCCGGCTGATGATATAGCCGTTCTGCCAGTAGTTGATACTATAGGTATAGCCGTCGTTCTGGTTGTTGAGCTGCTGTACCCGGCTTCTCGACCAACCGGCATACCGTTCCGAATTGGCGAGCGCCTGCTCCCGTTGCGAGGCATTGGGATAGAAGTCGGGATCGGTTGTCTCGAAACGCGTCCATTCGCCGCCGTTCAGTATGCTGTTATCGTCCGTCGGCGGGTAGTAGTCGCACAAGGCGATACTCCCTTGCTCGCGCCGGGCGATATACCACCGTTGCGTGTAGTAGTTTCCCGCCGTCTCGTCCAGATAGTCCGTCATCCAGGAGGTAAGGTCGTAGTTGCTGAAATCGAACAGTCCCGCCACGTTGTCCTCACCGCCCACCATGTCAATCAGCAGGCCGCCGAGGTCATGCTCCGCCTGCTCGAAGAGCGCACCGTAATGGTCATACAGGTCAATGACCTTGCTGACCCTGCCGCCCATCAGCTCGTGGAACGAACTGGTCTGCAGCAGGGCGTCGCCGATATTCCCGATACCTGCCGAGGCGAGACCGACGCCCATGTTGTAGAGGTTGTCGATGTCGTGTTGCAGGTTCTCCTTGGTGAAATTGCCCGGCACGCTGGCGATGTCGTCCAGCATGTGCTGCCAGTCGATGTCGCCTATCTCCGAGAGTTTCAGTAGAGGGGCGATGTTCCGGTTGATTTCCAGAAACACGATGTCCGAAAAGCCCAACGTGCTGTTCGTCACTACACTCTCGAACTGCATACACAGACTTTTCGTCTCGTCACAGATTTTCATCAGGTAGCTGCCCCAGTAGATAGCCGTTTGCGGTGAGCGGAGCATCAGTTTAGCCACCACCCATATCTTGGGTATGATTTTCTCCGAGACCATACGGTAAATGCGGCGGTAGTAGTAGTTCTCCGTACTGCTGTTCCAGATACCGAGGTCGGAAAAGGCTTTATGCTCCAAGAACTTGGAGGCAAAAATCCCCGCCGTGGCCACTTCCGCCGCATTGTAGTGCTTGAGTATGTCATCGACCTGCTCCCGGTAATAGCTTTCCGCCACGGCTTCCGTACCGAAAGCGGTAGCCATTGCCGCCACGGTACGCGCATCGTAGTTCACGCTGTAATACTGCGCGTGGATGTGCTGTACGACAACGAGCGACAGGAGCATAAGGATAAGTGACAGCCGTTTCATCATGGATTCCTCCCCGGTTAAAAACAGCCCCCGTCAACGGCGCGTCATGCCTCTTAGTGCACGTATCAGTTCGTCGGCCTCATATACGGCGGAATTTGCCACCAGACGGTGATGTATGAATACCTCCTTGGCTATCTCGTACCTGCGTTGTTCCCACTTCGCTTCTTCTTCCTCGTCCTGTACGGAACTTTCTATGCCGGCGTATTCGTCCAGTTCCTTACCGAGCATCCCCAACCGGAGATTGTATCTTTCCAGAACATCCTCTATTTCCTCAATGCTTTTTCTACCCATGTCGCGTACCCTTACCAAGTCCTTTCCGGGCCATTGGCACAAATCCCGGATGGTCTTGATGTCGAACTCACGGAATATCCGCTGGATACGGGCTTCATATTTGCTCCCGAACTCAAGTGTCTTTACACTTTGGCTAATGTCTATCTTTTCCATTTTCTGTAATTGATAATTGATTGTTATTGTTTTACATGAAGGTTCAATACCTGCCCGGCCTCGTTGACCTTTTGGGCGAACGGTAGGGACTTCCCGATACCGCTGGCGTTCCAATCCCGGCAGTACGCCTCGATAGCTTCCTGATGACTGCACCGCAGTTCCCGTTTATAGAGTTTCAGGGCTTCTTTCTCCGCCCGCTCCGTGGTGTAGGTCATGTAACATTCTCTTGGTTCTTCCACGCCGTACACGCCGCTGGTCGTCCCCCGGCGGATGAACACCTCTCGGAAGAAGCTGCGCCCTTCCTTGTTTTCCAGCCGGTTGATGGTGAATATCTTTTTGCAGTCCACGTCGGTAAGTCCGAGAATAGCCTTGATTTCATCGAACCGCTCGCGGAACTTGCTCTGGTCAAGCAGCATCACCACGTCCGAGTTGTTGATGATGGCTTCCTTGACGATGGGGCTGCCGATGATGTCCTGTATCTCCTGTGTCACCACACCGACCGAGGCCCAGAACTTACGGGCCGTCTTGTACATGAATTTGATGTATTCAGCCATCAGCGGGCTGGCAATGGCCTTCCATGCTTCCTCTATGACCAGGACTTTGCGGTTCTTCTTGATACGCATCTTCTGTAAGAATACGTCCATGATAATCAGTGTGACAAGAGGGAACAGGAGAGGATCATCTTTTATACTGTCGATTTCGAAGACGATGAACGTCTCATCGAACAGTGAACTGTCCATGTTCTCGTTCAGCGTCTTTTCATGATTGCCGCCCCGGTAGAAGTCCTTCATCATGTAACGGTACGTCGATATGTCGATGCCCGAAATGTGGTTCTCGGTACAGATGTCGGGGATGCGCTGTACGGAAAACTCATAGAACGAGTTGAACGACAGCTCTTCCACTTTCAACTCCTTACGGCGGCGTTCCATCTCGTCAATCATGCGCTCGATACGCCCGGCACGCTCTCTTTCGTCCTCGTCCCGCTTCTCGGTACGGTTGCGGTCGTCGATGAGCAGCCCCTTACGCAAATCCTCCCGTTGTAGCGGCGTGAAGCCGTCGAAACCGTTGAAAAAGGTGTCGTAATACTCCGTGATGACCTGTTCTATCAGGCGGTCCTCCGTCTTCGTGACCGTACCCTGCGAGCCTTTCCAGATGAGCAACACGAGGTTTTTCAGGAAGCCCGTTTTCTCCACGTTCATCTCCGCCCGGTTGATGCGGAACGGGTTCATCGTGATAGGCCGCTCTTCCGTATAGCTGATGTATTTGCCGCCCAGATACTCGCAAAGCCCCTCGTAGCTGTTACCCGTATCGACCATCACCACGTCCGTGCCCTGCTCGTAAAGCTGGCGCACGACCGAGTTCATGTGGAAGCTCTTGCCGCTGCCCGAAGGACCGAGACAGAAAAAGTTCGAGTTGTCCGTCAGCTTGTTTTTCCCCTCCTTTCCCGTGATGTCGATAGCCACCGGCACGCCTTGGCGGTCTGTGTAATAGATTTTCAGCGGTGTCTCCTCGCTGTGCTGTATGTGCTCCTTATACATCAAGCACATCGCCGCGTCACCCAGCGTCAGGAAGCGGTCATAGTCCTCGTTCATGCCGTAGCAGTTGCCCGGAAACGAGTTCACGAACAGTTCCAGTTGGTTGTACGCCCTTTTGGAAATATGGATACCCATACGTCCGAAAGCATTCTCCAAGTGGTTCGTGCATTTTTGCAGGTCCGTATCGGCCGGTACGGCGACGATCAGGTTGAAATGGGTGTACACGAGCTGCTTGCTTTCCCGTGCGATGACCTCCTGCACCCGCTTGATGTCCTCCACGGCCATCTGGTTGCTCGGATTGGGAATACTGGCGTGCCGGTTCTTCTTTTTGTCCAGCAGGGCCAGTTCCCTTTTCTGATTGGGCAGGAAGACAATCTGGTTATAGACGACCGTCTCCGCATTCGGAATGTTGTCGATGGCAGCCAGCAGGTCCACGGGCATATCCGTGTTATTGACCTCTATATTGGTGTAAGGCCGTATCAGTGAAGGCAGTGCGGCGCAGTCCACATCGACAAGGCTATATACCTTGCAGCGTTTGTCGCCCATCGAGACCGTTTCGTCGTCCGCCTTGAAGTTGGTCATCGACACGACCCGGTCCTTAAAGTTCATGGCGAAATAGCGGTCCACGTATTCGCTCGCTTCGGCTTTGTTCAGGAACCTGGCCTGTACCCCGGCATCGTGCAGCTGGTCATGCACTTTGCGTATCTTGACCAGAAAGTCGCGCCACTTCTTGTTGTCGAACGAGAACAGGCGGCTCTTCTTCGCCTCCTGCGTGATGGTCAGGTAACACACGCTGTCCGTATAGTTACGCCCCTTGAAGTAACGGAAGTAGGCCGATGAGAGGAACTCGTGTTTGTCCCCCGTCTCGTTCTCGAACTGTTTCCGGATGAAGATGTCCTGTTTGTGCAGGGCATATCCTTCGCCGAGCGTCTGTGCGAGGGCGGTGAAAAGGTGCGTGAACTCGTAGTAGCTGTCGATGTTCGCACAGTATTTCTGCACGGGATTCTCTATTTTCAGGATGGCTGAATATTCGCCCGTCTTGGTGTACAGCACGCCCACGCCGTTCGTATCTTCCACGGAAAAATAGATGTCCTGAAAGATACGCTTACGCTTGCCTCCGGTACCGAACGTATAGACCGACAGGGCCATGCCGGCACACAGGGCGATAAAAAGTAGAATGATGTACAAGGTCATTTCAAAATACAATAAAAAAGGCCGGTCCGCCCGGATTTCAGGCGGCCGGCCCGCGTTCAACATTCAACAAGACCACACGTTGCCCGTGATGGTTTTTCTTTTCTTCTCACAGTTTCTTCGAGTGGGCGTAGATATACACTCCGCGACCGTCTTTCTTGGTATGCAGCCCTTTCCGCTGTTTGAGCATGATAAGCGCAATACCCGTCGAGACGACCGCAACCAGCACGACCAATCCGGCCACGAAACCTACAAGACAGTAGGCGATGATAAAGCCGACGATGGCTCCGCCGGCAACGCCCGCCGCCCAGTAGATGTAGCGTCCCTGGATGCCCATGAACTCCAAAGGCCGTTGAAGGCCCTTGAACAGCGGGTAGTCGGGATAGCGTTCGTCCTTGCCTTTCATCGTGCGGGAGGTTTATGCACCGATACCGAAGAACATCGGAAGTGCTTGTGCGGCAGCGATTAAGAAAATACATGCGCCAACGACCATCATAATCTTCTTCTTCACGTCCTGTTCCTCGTTGTTCATGGCGATGTACACCGAGATAGCGCCTACGATAGCCACTACACCGGCAATGGCGTAACACAGTTTGACCATGATGGGGACGTACTTGGCGATTTCCTCGGTCACGGTCGCCAGTGCGGTCGTACCGGCGGAGTAATCGCCTGCGGAGTTTTGGGCCATGACGGCCGTCGTGCCACACAGCAACATCAGTGTGAGCATCTGTACCTTTTTAGCAGAAAACATTCTTTTCATTTGTCTTTTTGTTTTTTGAAACATGATTATTTATTTTAGGGTAAGTATTGCAGTTCTTTCGAATCGTTATGGCGGCACCTCATTCCTGCATCCCGTTTCTATATGCGATAGCCGAAAAAGGCAGGAAAGACGAGGAACGCACCGATCAGGAACAGGCACGCGCCCACAAGCGTTACGACGGACTTGGTAATGCCGTCCTCGCCCGTGTTTATCTTTACGTAAATCTGGAATCCGGACACAATCACACAAATCCCGGCGATAGCACAACAGAGAGCTTGGACGTAGAACATCATCGTTACCACGTAGTCGTGCATCGTCGCCAGCGCATCCGCCCCCCAACTGTAATTCACACTGCCGCTTTTCGCCAGAGCCGAACAGGGGATGATGGAACAAAGCGCACATAGTATCTTCTTCGTTTTCGACATCTTACAGCTTATCTTTGACAGGTCTCCATTTCAGGCTGGGACGGTTGTCCAAGCGTCCTTTGGAAATCATTGCCTTATACATCTCTTCGTCGGTAAAGCCGTCGGACAGGTAGGGTGCGACTTTTTCCATCTGTGCCTCTGCCTTGGCTTTCAGCCGTTCGAGCCGATCCTTGGCTGTTCCATCTTTTTTCCCGGTGTCGCCGTTTTGGGCGGCAGGCGAAGCGGCAGGTACGGCCTCCGTGCCGTATGTTTCATTTCCGATTTTGAACCCGGTCTCGTTCTCCGAAACCTCGACACTCTCTTCCGTGGCATCCATCGGACCGAGGTCGAAAACTTCTTCGTCAGTCTTCTCCGTTCCCTTCTTTCCATACAGGTCACGGGTAATATTGACCGCGTAATAGACGATGTACAGCCCCGTCAGTACAAGGGCGAATATAAAGTATGAACTCATCTGTTTTTAAGTATGAAATTAAACTTTGATTAAACTTTAAAAGTACGGTTGCAAAGAAAAATATTATATTTGATGTAACAAAAACTCTTTATATCAAACAGTATTTTATTACATAGAAATAAGTTTGAAATACTAAAATTGAACTTTAATTTCGTACTTTGAGGTATCGAAGCAGAAAAATCGAGCATAAAAAAAGCCCTCCGGAAGGAGAGCTTTCAAGGGAGAGGGTAACGATGATGCCTTACCGTTTCTTTCCGCGCAGGTAATCGTTCAGGTCCTTGTATTCGAGATAACGGGGTGCTTCGTTGCGTACCCGCCCGCCATACATGCCGGCGATGGTCTCTTCCGTTTTCTGCCCGGCGAGATCATTGTCGAGATAACAGTGGATTTCCTCGTACACCTGCAAGTGTTCCAATGCTTTTTTCAGGTTGTTCACCGAGTTCATCACGAGATAATCGCAAGATGCGTCGATGCAGACCGTATCATCACCCGTCTGTTTCAGCGTCAGGTAAGAGAGAAAATCCATGAAGCCCTCGAACACGCAAACCCGGTTCTGTGTTTCATCACGAGAATGCCTGATGACAGAGATGTCCTTACACCGGATACAGCCCTTATAATAAGGATTGCGCACCTCGTACCCGCCCGCCGCGTTACCGAAGGCAAGGGCGAAGTAGCGCCGTTTACGTAATTCATAATGGACCTCCCGGCAGAACATGCGGCCGATGTCCCCGTGGATTCCACGGGATTGGAGGTACGAGAGTAGCGCATGGTGCTGCAACGGCACGACGAGCACGTCCTTCATGTCGGCTTCGACGGGACGGGGTGTTGTCCCCGGAATCCGCACTCTCTGTATCGGGGCAGCATTTTCATGCCTCCCGATACAGGCAAGCACTTCGCTCACGCTGTTCGTCCGGTACAGGTATTTGCCCAGTTCCACAAGGTCGCCGCCCGTCGCTGCGCCAAAGTCATACCATTCGTTGAGCCGGTCGTTGACCTTGAACGACGGAGTGCGTTCATCGCGCAGCGGTGACAGATACCAGTATTGTTTCGATGTCACACTCTGGGGATGGTAGCCGAGACTGGCGAGATAGTCCACGATACGCAGTTGTTTTGCTTCCGCTATGGTCATGTCATTTTCTTTTCACTTGTTTTCAAAAAACAGTTTACTTTGGTTTTTCTCCTATATATACCCGGACCAAAGTAAACTAAATTATTTTTCACCTTCCGCGTCCTCGCATTCTTCGTCGAAAAGCAAGGCTTCGGTCGGGGTCACATCGTAATAAAAGAGCTTGTCCCGTTTGACGATCAGCTTCAGGTTTTCCGTCAGGTATTGCAGCAGTTTTATCATGACGCTGCGTCCCCGTTTGAACCCGATAGCCTCATAGGAAGCCATGAGAGCCTGCAGCACGTTCTCGAAACCTTTGATGGGCCTGTCCCCGAAAGCGGCGGAAAGTGCCTCCCGGTGCTGTTCGATGGACAAATCCATGAAGCTGCTCCGGGCTTTCGGTCTTACGCTGCCGTCAAACGAATAGTTATCCACCATGACCGGCAACCCTTCGTCATCAACGGAAAAGGCGAACGGTTTGA
This sequence comes from Bacteroides sp. 2201st1_D9_2201SCRN_220225, assembly GCF_040928965.1. Taxonomy (NCBI): domain Bacteria; kingdom Pseudomonadati; phylum Bacteroidota; class Bacteroidia; order Bacteroidales; family Bacteroidaceae; genus Bacteroides; species Bacteroides sp. 2201st1_D9_2201SCRN_220225. The sequence continues at coordinate 65,164 of NZ_JBCODG010000007.1, forward strand.
ACTCCTTCTCGCGGATATGCAGCGCATGAACTTCACTGATAACGGGATTCTCCGCACTTTTGGTGATGACCAGCACCGTTTCCGCCTTATTGCTCATTTCTGTACCGATATGCCCGCGCACATTGTTGTCACCTTTGTTCAGGTGCAGCACACAATGGATATGCAGGTCGTATTTCGACGACCACTCCATCATCTTATTGATGACCTCCACCGATTCGCTGGTGCTGTTGATGTCAAGCATCAGGTCTCGGATGCCGTCTATGATGACCAGCCCATACCCCTTGTTCTGACGCAGGGCATAGTCGATAACCCCGATACGGACGGCAGGAGTGTATTCCCGCAGGCAAATGAAATCGAGATTCTCGTTGTCTGTCGTGGTGGGCAGCCCTGCCAGGCGGAGAATGCGTTCCAATACGTTGTGGCAATGGAAACGGCTCTGTTCAGTGTCCACGTACAAGATCCTACGTTTGCCTTCGGGCAGGTGCGCCCGGTAGTTCAAGACCTGCCGGCCCGCCAGCGACGCGGCGACGATGGCCGAGACGTTGAACGTCTTTTTCGCTTTCGCCTTACCCGTCGAAGCGCTGAAATTACCGAGCGTCGCTATGGTGGAGTTGTCAATCCATATAATCTGGGGCGGAGTCTCGTAGGTGTCCGTGGCCTTTATTTGCGACGCCGTGAGGATATCCGACAGGCGGTTCTCGTCCAGCTCCGCCCACGAGTTACGGTCAGTTCTTTTTTCGTTTTCCATAGCGCTTCTGGTTAAAGAACGGTTGGGTTGCGGACACTTCCGTCGCCATACGCATGGCATCGTCCACCGTAGGTTCGTAGTTTTGCAAGAGCCACGCGTCCAGCTCTTCCTTCGCAAAGTAAAGCATCTTGCCGCGAGGCTTGTAGTGCGGGATTTCCTTGTTCGATGTGAGTTTGTACAACATACTTTCGGACACGCCGATATACATGCACGCCTCTTGAAAAGTGAAGACCTTCTTGGTCGTGTAAATGGTATTTTCCAGCAAAGCCACACGCTCCAACAGACCTTCCACCGGTTCCAACTTCTTGAGAACCGCTTCTATGGCGGTCAGCCGTTCGCTCAACCGCTCCATAAATGTTGTTCTGTTTTGCATAAATACATGTTAAAATTAGACAATGGAGAGTTACCTCCGTTATGCAGCGCGCTAACGGAGGTCAAAGTTATGTGATGTGAACCGGACAGCCGGAAATACCGGCGTGATACTATGCACGTATCACGGCAACTGTCACTGTTTTATCTTTCACATACTTGGCTTTTTGGCACTTCGTGTCATATTTTCAGCCGGCTGACGGCTTTTCGTATGCCGAGGTTTGCCGATGTAATGTTGTTCCTCGCCGCAGACAGGGCGGACGAGAGGCTTGAAGCGGTAACGTATCTTGTGCCGTCTTTGGACAACAGGAACCGCCCCTTGTCGAGAACCGACTGCCAGTGAGGCAGGATGAAGGTGTTTTCGAGCAACGCGTCGAACAGGACCGCCACATGGCGGATATTGTTCACACGTATGCAGAAGTCCTTCTTGCAGGCAAAAAGCGCTTCCATGTCCTCAATGCGGAGTGTGGAAACGCAAAACAGATGATAAGCGTTGGCGCAAGCCACAATACCTGTCATCTGTTCACGGGAAAAATTACAACCGAAGGAGAGAGGTGGATCGTTTCTGGAATCTTCTATACGTGAAGAGCCGAACCATACTCCGGCAATGTCATACTTTCGTTTCAAGGCCATGCACTCCTCGAAAGAAAATGTTTCTGCGGTAAAGAGGCTTTTGACGAGACTTGTGCAATCGATCAACAGCCCTCTGATGATATGGATGTTCATTTCATGGCAATTCCTGCAAACCGCACTGTTGCAGTCGATGTACCGGTGACTGTTTATAAAGTCATCCACATAGCGGCCATACCGTTTGCCGCCTGCCATGACGTCTTGAAGATAAAGCTCCCTCGCTTCGGAGAGCAACTCGTAAAATTCTTCCGCTACATCCTGTTCCGTAGCGAAGTGGTGCAGATGTGGTCTCCCTTCAAAAAAAGAGAGGACCTGTTGTTTTGTCCTTTCATGTCGAATTGTTTTTATGGGTTTATACTTATTATAATAGTGGCATTACTTCGACTATTTGAAAAGTCGGAGAAAAGCCGGAAATATTTACCTGTAAATTGAATTTGACATGTATAACTACATCAGTCGAATAGCCCGTTGACCAAATTGACTGCTTCGTCTTTTTTCTGGTTGATGATTTTGGCGTACACCTGTGTCATTCTCACGGAGGTATGACCAAGCAGCTTCGATACGGTATAGAGATCCGCACCGAGCGTCAGCATCATGGTCGCGAATGTGTGCCGGGCTGTGTGAAAAGTAAAACGTTTGGTGATTCCGGCCGCTTCGGCCCACGGCTTGAGATACTGGTTGATGTTTGAAGGCAAGCTGAACACATGGTCATCCGCCGCCTTGTCCTCACGCTCCGGCATCCACTTCAACGCCTCGTTGGAGAGTGGCAGGTAGATCGGTTCTTTGGTCTTCTGCATAGCCACCGCCAGACGGTATTGGCCGTTATCAACAAAGACATTCTTCCATTTCAGGCCGACAATATCACTGATGCGCAGTCCGCAGAAGCAGGAAAACAGATAGGCGTTTTTAACCCTCCCATCCTGTACCGGAGTGGCAATCAACGCCCGTACCTCTTCGATGGTCATATAGGACCGCACGCTCTCCGGCATTTTGGGCTTCTCCGATTTTTCCATTTCATTAAATGGATTTCTCAACAACCGTTTAGCCCGGACGGCAGCGTTCAGGGCACCGTTGAATATCTGATAATAGGTATTGCGTGTAGATGCTGCTATCGGCTTTCCTTTGGGGCGGAAGGTCGTCAGCATGTAGTCGATATAGCCTTGGCAAAAAGCGAGGTCAACCCGATCCAACAAAAACCTTTCCCCTGCATATTCTTTCAGGATATGGGTAACGGCCTTGATTTGACCGATGCCTTTCTTGTCGCGTTTCTCTTGGTACTCCAAATAGGTTTGCATCCAGTCCAGCAGATAAACCTTATCTGTATGATTCACGATACCGGCTTCGCCGCTGGTCAGTTCGATAATGCGTTTCGACTTGATGGCATTCGCAGCGGCCATTGTTATTTCATTTTGCCGACGGGTATTGTTGTCCGTTCCCGGGATAAGATACAGCTTCAGGTACTCGTATGTCCGCTTGCCATTGCGGTATATATCCAGATACAGACTTTTGCTGCCATCGGACAAATCCTTCATCCGAAGACGGATGGGTTCTTTTACTTTTTTAGGCTTCTTTATTCGTGGCATAATCGTATTCTTTCATTCGTTCTTTTTCGTATGCAAATGTACGAATTAAAACCGAAATCAAGAAACAAACAAGGAACAAAAATGTACCCAAAAAGAACTAATTAACAGAAAATAATGAAAACAACTGAAAGAAACGATTTCTTTATAAATATCTGATATAAAGCCTATTTACTTGTACTTATTTGGATTTTATTTTCATCTTTAATATGTCTATTTGTTTATTGTATAATATACTATTTGGAATCCGTATTTTGTAGAACGTAAAAGTTTTATTGACGATGAAAGGTTGTCATATCTCGCAGGACAATATATTTCTTGTATTTCATATCCTTTAGAAAAGGCCGCTATAATAATCTGATTGTCAAATATGAAATCATTAGAGAAATCATGATACTTAATTGAGACTAATACATTCTTTCTGTATGCCCTATAACCTGTATGATATTCTGACAAATGTTTCTGAAAACAGAAATTTTGAAATTTTGTGAGTATTCTATTGCAGTAATACTTATATAGTGGCATACCATTTCTTACAGCTTCAAAACCCTTCATCATGCGAGATGCAAGAACAATGTCCGCTCCTTGTTCGATTTTTCTAATAAGTGAAGTTATCAAACGCGGGTCATACTGATAATCGGGGTGCAGCATTATTACGATGTCTGCATTTAATTCCAGCGCTTTATCATAACATGTCTTTTGGTTGGCACCATATCCAAGATTTTTGTTGTGCTTTACGATATGCTCAATACGACATTCTTTAGCTATTTTCAATGTATCATCAGAACTAAAATCATCTACCAAGACAATTTCATCAACAATCTCATTAGGTATTTCTGATATTGTCTTTTTTAGAGATTTCGCACAATTATAAGCTGGCAGAACCACAACGACTTTCATAACTACATTATATTTTTAAGTTTCAAAAAGTGCGCCCGATATAAAATCAGGCGCACCGAAAATCATTTAGCTCACAACTCATCTGCTCGAATAGTGAGAACTATGCGAACGATGCGAACTGTGAGAGCTATGTGAGCTGTGGGAACTGTGACTTGCGAGCAGATTAAACTCGGCAGAAGACTGTTCCAACACCAATGTCTGTTCTTGCTGTTGTTCGATTTGAGTGTCGCTGTTTGTCACTTTGGCGACAATCTTTTCTCCAACAGAAGTACAGTAGCTCGCTCCTGCAAGAATTGCAGAGACCGCAAAGAACAAGAGTTTCTTCATTGATACCTCCTTCTTTTAAAGTTTGACAATCAGTTAACTAACACAATATATCGGATGATATATGCTTTACTTTTTTAATATGGGAACTATGTGCATTTCTATTGGATTCAAAGAATCCTCCACATTGACCTCTCAATACACATCCTTCACATTCCGGAATATAAATATCCTTCCAGTCCGAAATAGATTGCTGAGCGTAACGTCTGATGTCTTCGGGTAAAACGCATAACTGCGCATTATAGATATAAGGTTTCATTCCTCTGTCTGCAAGTAACAAAACCGCTTCCCTTAATTCCGTATTATAGTCATAAGGGTCTATCCAAAGTTGGTCGAAATTTTCTTTTGCCAATCCGGTTGTTTCCATCTGCATAAAAGCAACCTGTGCAACGAAAGGAAAGTTATGGTAAATGTAATCTGCAAACTGAGGCAATCGTTTATAGGTTTGCTTATGAACGACTATTCTAATTCCTATCCTTTGGTGGAACAAAGCAAGGTTATATAATCCTTGAACGGTCTTATAAAATGTTTTTGCGCCAACAATACGATTATGTTCTTCTGCAATATCTGAGAAAAGCGGAATATCAATCTGCAAATCATGGTGTCGGCATTTTGCCAGTTTCATTGCATATTCCTTATCAGCAAACTTAACTCCATTTGAAAGAATACTGATAGCTGTTTTAGGAAGCTCTTTCTTTATATGGTTTATTAAGACAAATAAATTGTCTCCAATAAGCGTAGGCTCTCCGCCAGTTATACCTATTTCTTGAGTGTGTTTATCAAACAAAGAAATCAGTTTCAGATTGAATGGCGTTTTGTCCTTTTCTTGCAGTATCGGTGGTTGTGGACACATTATACAACGATGGTTGCAACGTTCAGTCGCCATAATTGCATTATGATTGGATTCAATTTCATACACAAAGATTATCTCTCCCTGCTTATTGATAACGACGATATCTCCCTCGTGAAAATCGGTTATGTCATTAACCACACAATAAGGCTTCCCATTATCTGTAATGGTTTCCTTTGTCGTAATTGTCGCAACATATCCAAACGCAGGAATTGATGCGTCTTTATTAACCCATATTTCGTTGGAACGCTGAAACATATTTTTGCCGAAAGTTACTCGCCCAACAATGTCTTCTTCTATATTAACCGGCTTTCCTTTAATCTGCTTCATAACTGTTCAATTTAACCAAGACCAAAAAATTTTGTTTATCTCCGGGTCGTGTTTGTGCAACAATTCAAACAAATAGTGTATGATGGATTTTGTCTTTTTGCACATTTCATTGGTAGGTCTGAAACCTACCATATCCCCTTGTTCGGACATGTTGCGTACAGGATCAGCCCCACAATAAGGTTGGAACACGCAATCAGCACAGGCTGGCAAACATTCAGTGCAAGCTGAAGAAATAATGTGATGTAAAAGCTCTCCGTTGAACATTTCCTGATAGCTGTTTTCATTCACGTTGCCCAACCTAAAATAATAGTTCTTGAAACGTGCCATCATTCGGGCCTCGTCAGACACATATACACTTCCGTCATAATCATAGATAACTCCTGCAATGCCAACGCCTGCAGGAGATTGCAAATCGACAAAACCTGTGGCAAAAGGCGTGAGCATCCTTCTTAAGAGCAGAGCGGCAAATCCCTCTACAAAGAAAGTTCCTTTCTTATTCAATTCTATGATATAGTCAAGTCCTTCTTTGTAGTTCTCTATGAAATCTTCTATGGGGTAAGCTATCTTTTCCTTGTATTGCTTTGCAAATCCGTATGGATTCAGAGACCGCAAGAATATACTGTTGAAACCTAAACGGATATATTCGTCAATAATATCCTTAAAACGTCCCAAACTATATTTTGAGGTTGTCATAAGCGCAGACGCACAATCATTGTTTCCCCATATTTTGCGTATCATCGCAAGGTTCTTTTCAAATATAGCATGATGGTCTAACGCTTTATCCTGCAATGGACGGTTAGTGTCGTGCAAATCTTTTGGACCATCCAGCGAGGTTGAAATCATACAGTTGTGTTTCTTCAAGTACCTCACCATCTTTTCATTCAACAAAGTCAGATTGGTACAAATAACAAAATCCAATTCTTTCTTCTTGAAAAGATTTTGCCATTCGGCTTCTTCTATGATGTATTTCACCATATCAAAGTCAGTTGAAGGGTCTCCGCCTTGAAACTCTATCTTGATACATGGTGAAGGTGACTGGAAGATTGTTTTGACCACATTCTTAGCAGTCTGTTTTGTCATATCGGCAGAATGGTCATCCCTGTTTTTTCGCGCAACCTGACAATAGATGCAACTGGAATTGCAGCGTAATGTTGGAACTACCATATGCAAAGAGGTAAAATCACGAAGTATGCTTTTCTTCGTACGAAATTTTGTGGCAAGCATTGAGACTACATCTTCCACCTTGTCTGTCGTAGCGATTTGTTTCGATTCAATGTCATAAAACAATTCACTATGTATGTCCAACTCTCCATTCACAAAGCGATGAAAATCTTCGTTTTGCAGAAAGATATATTCTCCTACTTCATTTGTAAGGAGATACTCATCTTCATTAAACCGCTCAAAACGAAATGGTAATAATTGATAGTTCATAGTCATTTTGAGTTTACAGGTCTAAATGCTTCTTCTACAATCATATCTCGAATATGACCAAATTGCTCATTGACATTATGTCGAAGTTGTTGGTCTATCAACTCATTGCAAAACTGTTTGGGTATATCCACGGTTAGAATGTTACCATCTTTGGATTCAAAGATGACTATCACGATATTGGGGTTATTCCCATCTATTTGCTGATGAATATAAAACAAATGTGAAAACTTATAGATAGCCGCTGTAATCACGTCTTTAGAGTACAAGGCTAAATCCACTGATACTTGAAATTTGCTATTTTCAAGCTCTATGACTGGAAATTGTATTGTTGCCATAACTGACCCTCCGTCTTCCAGCCCCTCGAAGACCTCTTATTATTAAACACCGAAGCGTGGAACTGCAGTGCTACCACATTCTGATTTGGAGGTCGTAGGAAAAACCTTTAGCACGGATATGGTAATAGCAGCCCACGCTATAGCGTGAGAACCACTATGCCTTCCTTGTGCTAAATTTGAAAGTTTCCTACGTTTCCAAATCACAAGATAAGCATAACGCTTCTTCTTCTTTTCGTATGTCTTGGAAAGAGATGTCTCAATCCGGCTACAAAATTAGATAAATTCGGCGATAATCTTCTTAATTATAATGGTTTTCTTTTTGTCTGTGGCAAAATTTATATATAAACCAAATATTGATATGCTTTTATTCTGAACGAATGTAACTCACACAGAGAGTGTGTTCTTTTTAATTCTTATAAATTACTCTTTACGTGGCTATTTTGTTACTCTTGTATTGTTGTACTGCTTTTATTATTTGTATTTCAGATATTTAGCAATAATATAAAGAAAGTCCACCACTACTTCTTTACCCTCGCTCCCGATGACAAGTACATCCGCTATACGATGGAGAAAGCGATGTACCTGGTGGACGAAACGGGCTTGGCACAGTACAACACGCTCAAGGAAAAAGGCTTCTACTCGAACATCTTGGGAACGAGTGCCGTCTTTTCGATTTTCTGCGACAGTATCGCCTTCAACAAGGAGAAGATGGAGTTTACCTACTACGGGAGGCAGCGTATCGAACGGCGCAGCAATATCCTGATGCGCGAACTGGTTACGGCGGGACAGCTCAAGCGTGTACCCCGGACGGAGAACAACCCGCACGGGCTGCTCATCGTGAACTGGCGCACACTGCTGAACAAGGACATCGAGCAAAAGACGAAAAGCAACTATTAACACCATCAGCCCTATGAATATCAAAGGATTCAGACGTATGCTGTTCGGCGAGAAGATGCCGGACAGGAACGACCCGAAGTACAAGGAACGCTACGAACGCGACGTGGACGCCGGACGACGCTTCGCCAAAGCGACACGCATCGACAAGGCAGCGGCCAAGGTGCAGGGCTTCGCCAACATGCACCGGACGCTGTTTCTCGTCATCGTATTCGGCTTCGCCATTTGCGGGCTGACATGGAATATTTACCGCCTGACGGTGGTGTACCGCCATCATCCGACCCGCCGGACGGCCACAGAGATGCAGGATTCCGTGCTCCGGGAACGGCATAAGATGCTTTCCGCACCGCATGTACGAAGATTCGATACGAAGGAAAGCGGTACGGAAAGGCCGGAATAGAGCGGCAGGTTTCTGAATATGCCGTTCGAGAGAACTATAAGCAAGTATGTGCAACTCAATTAAAGGGAAACAATGGACAATATCTTCAAGAGAATCAATTTCAGGCAGCCGAAGTATATGCTTCCGGCTATCCTCTATATTCCCCTTCTCGGCACGTCGTACTTCTTTTTCGACCTGTTCCATACCGAGAAGGCAGAGGTACAGGACAAGACGCTCCAGACGACCGAGTTCCTGAATCCCGAACTGCCGGACGCCCAAATCAAGGGCGGCGACGGTATCGGCAGCAAGTACGAGAACATGGCCAAATCGTGGGGCAAGATACAGGATTATTCCGCCGTGGACAACATAGAGCGGGACGAAGCGGACAATAACCAAGAGGAATATGAATCACAATACACCGAAGAGGACATCGCCCTGCTTGACCGGCAGGAAAAGGAGAAAGATCTGGCAGCGGAAACGGCCGACGCCAAAAGGCGGGAACAGGAGGCTCTCGCAGAACTGGAAAAAGCACTCGCCGAAGCGAGGTTGAGAGGACAACGGGAGGTCATGCCGTCCGAAACGGACAGCACCGCAACAGCGGCTCCACCGGACACGATAGTGCAGGCCAAGGGAACCATCGACGAGGAGAGCCGTTCGGTCAAAGCTCCTTCCGAGACAGACAAGGCGAGCGAAGTGGTGAAGAAGGTAAAGACGACCTCGGACTACTTCAACACACTGGCGAAAGACGCACGGGAACCGAAACTTATCAAGGCGATCATCGATGAAGATATCAAAGCTGTGGACGGGTCGCGTGTGCGGCTGCGCCTGCTGGACGACATCGAGATCAACGAGAGCGTGGTCAGGCGTGGTACTTACCTGTATGCCACGGTCAGCGGTTTCTCATCCGGACGTGTAAAAGGAAATATCAACAGCATATTGGTGGAGGACGAACTGGTCAAGGTCAGCCTGTCAATCTACGATACGGACGGACTGGAAGGACTTTACGTGCCCATCAGCCAATTCCGCGAGACGAGCAAGGACGTGGCGAGCAGCGCCATGTCGGGCAGCATGAGCATGAATACGGGAAGTTACGGGAACAGCCTCGCCCAATGGGGTATGCAGGCGGTGAACAATGCCTATCAGAAGACGAGCAACGCCATCAGCAAGGCTATCAAGAAGAACAAGGTGAAGCTGAAATACGGGACGTTCGTGTATCTGGTGAACGGACGGGAAAAAAGGTAAAGCCATGATAGAAACAGACAAGATATACCACATGGAATGTTTAAAAGGAATGAGCCTGATGGCGAACGGCAGCGTCGATGCGGTGATAGCCGACCTGCCCTATGGGGTACTGAACCGCCAGAACAAACACGTGAAATGGGACAACACCATTCCGCTGGAGTCCCTGTGGGAACAATACCGGAGGATCACCAAACTGGACAGCCCCATTATCCTGTTCGGACAGGGCCTCTTTTCCGCCAGGCTCATGTTATCCCAGTCCAAAATGTGGCGGTACAACCTCGTGTGGCAGAAAGATCGGGTGACGGGGCATCTCAATGCCAACCGTATGCCCTTGCGACAGCACGAGGATATTCTGGTATTCTATAAGAAACAACCGGTATATCATCCGCAAATGAGTTACAAACCCGGTCAAAAGAACCATCCCCGTGGAATGTTCAAACGAATGACGAACCGCTGTTATGGCGCAATGAAACCTACGCCCTCGCGTATCTCTGATTGGAAATATCCTACATCGGTCATCTATATGCCCAAAGAATTTCGGACGGGAATGTTCTACCATCCGACACAGAAGCCGGTGGCATTGATAGAATACTTGATACGGACCTACACCGACGAGGGTGATGTCGTACTGGATAACTGTATCGGTTCGGGGACAACCGCCGTGGCGGCCATCCGTTCGGGACGGCACTACATCGGATTTGAAATCGAGCAGGAGTACTGCGAGATTGCCGAGCGACGGATTCGGGAGGAACTGGAACGCAGGAACGAGACGAAAGAGGAAAAGGGAAAAATAGATTGAATATAACCCTATCAATCATACGCTTATGAAACCTTCAAATTACTTAAAAGAGCTATATAGAAATCCAACGGACGAAAAATACACGCCGGGGTATGGCGTGCTACCCATCATCAAGTATATACCCGAAAACAAAATCATCTGGTGTCCGTTCGATACAGAGCATAGCGAATTTGTGCTGAAATTCAAGGCTGCCGGATTCGAGGTCGTGTACTCACATATCTGTAAGGGACAGGATTTCTTCGAATACGAGCCACCTCAATGGGACGTGCTCGTGTCCAATCCCCCTTTCAGCCGGAAAGTGGACGTTTTCGACCGTTGCCTGAAATTCGGAAAACCGTTCGCTTTACTGATGTCGAACTACTGGTTGAACAACGTAGCACCATGCCGGCTTTTCCTGAATACCGAGCTGGAATTGCTTATGTTCGACAAACGCATTCAGTTCGGGGAAGGGAAAAACGTGCCGTTCAACAGCAGTTACTTCTGTCATAGGATACTTCCGAAGCCCATCATATTCGAGCAGATGTATATTGCGGACAAGTCGCCGAGCCGTATGCAGGAAGACTTGCCTGAAACGGACGGATGCCAGTCTGCAGGAGAATAAGACAATCATGTATTAATTATAATTCTGAACTTCAATGAAAAAGAATCTACTTGGCATTATGCTTCTGATAGGCATTTTCATTTTGCCGGAAGCAAAGGCGCAAACGACTTATGAGGAAATGGAGCGACTGACGGTGAATGAACAGGTAACGACGGTCATCACGGCCTCGGAACCGGTACGCTTTGTGGACATCTCCACCGATAAGGTTGTCGGCGACCAACCGATAGACAACATCGTCCGCCTGAAACCGAAAGAGGGCGGACACGAAGACGGCGAGGTGCTGGCCATCGTGACTATCGTAACGGAACGCTACCGCACGCAGTATGCGCTGCTCTACACCACACGGGTGCGGGAGGCGGTAACAGACAAGGAAATCCAGTTGCAGGAACGGAACGCCTACCACAATCCGGCGGTCTCGATGTCCACCGTGGAGATGACACGCTTCGCCCGGCGTATCTGGAACTCGCCCGCGAAGATCCGCAACGTCGCTACCAAGGCGCACCGCATGACCATGCGGCTGAACAACATCTACTCCGTGGGCGAGTATTTCTTCATCGACTTCTCGATAGAGAACCGGACGAACATCCGCTTCGACATCGACGAGATACGGGTGAAGCTGGCAGATAAGAAACTGGCCAAGGCGACCAACGCACAGGTCATCGAACTGACCCCGGCACTGGTGCTGGAGGCGGGCAAGACGTTCCGGCACGGCTACCGGAATGTGGTTGTGGTCAGGAAAATGACGTTCCCGAACGACAAGGTGCTGACCATCGAGATGACGGAGAAACAGATCAGCGGGCGTAACATCAGCCTGAATATCGACTATGAAGACGTGCTGTCGGCCGATTCGTTCAGCGCGTCATTGTTGGAGGAGGAATGACGATGAGAAAGACGATTATCCTGACGATTGCCTGCATATGCCTCGCCGTAGGAGCGTATGCACAGCGAGGCAGCGGCCGCCTCTCGCTCGGTGCGGGGCTGCTGTACAAGAACGGACTGGACGTGACGCTTGCCTACGAACACGAGATGAACTACCGCCATGCGTGGGAGTTCTTCGCAAACGGCTACCTGCAATGGGCGGAGTGCGAATCATGCAAGCATGTCTGCCCGGAATCCTTCTGGCGGAACTACCGCACCTACGGTTTCGGCGTGGCTTACAAGCCTTGTGTCACGAGAGGGCGCAACCATTACGGAAGTCTCCGTATCGGAGCTTCGGGCGGAAGCGACACGAATAAATTCCTTGCCGGACTACACTTCGGCTACGAACACAACTACGTGCTGCGGTCGGGCTGGACGTTTTTCTGGCAAGTCAAGGGAGACGTGATGATAAAGGGGGCCGATGTGCTGCGTACAGGGGTTGCCCTCGGTATTAAACTACCTATAAAATAAGGGAAAGATGAAACAGAACATTATCAGAAAAACGTGCCAGGTAGTGCCGGCTCTCCTCATAACCGGGGCATTGGCTGCCTGCGACGCACATATAGAAGAACCCGACAAGACGGTACGTCCCGGACATGTCCTCTGCGTGGACGGCAAAGCCGTGCCGTACAGCGAGTACGAAAGTTATGGGGAACAGGCGATTGCCGTCGTCTTCCATACCTATTCGGACGGGGAAACGGAAGGAAACGGCTATGCCGTCTATCTGTGGGACATGACGCCGAAGGCTTTTGCCGACAGCCTCGGTATCGAGCAGGGTACGTCGGCGGACATTGCTGCATACGACGGGAATGAGAACACGTTCGCCCTGTACGATACGGAAGAAACGGACTCGCCGATGGCTGAAGACGTTTTTGCCTTGTGGAAATACGGACAGAGCGCCTATATCCCCTCGGTGGCACAGATGCGTCTGCTGTATTCGGCACAGACCGTCATCAATCCGATTATCGAGAAATGCGGCGGCGACCCGCTGCCGACCGAGGCCGACGAGTGCTGGTACTGGACATCGACGGAGGTGGAAGGACAGCAGACAGTCAAAGCATGGCTCTACTCGACAGCCAGCGGAGCCATGCAGGAAACGCCCAAGACGCAGGCGCATAAAGTGCGTCCCATTATAACCATCAACAACTAAAATAATAACTTATATGGATACGATAGACCTAATCATGCTTGCCGGACTGGTGCTGATGATAACGGCACTTGTCCTGATGTACAAATGTGCGAGAGGTAAATCATGCCGACGGAAAATGGAAAGTCTCGCCGATTCTATCACTTCGGACAAAGAAGAGATTGATTTTCTGGTTAAACGGTTCGGCTATCTTTTCGAAGAAATGTCTGCCGACCACAGAAAAGAATCCGTTCTGAAAGACCATGCCGCCAGACTACAGGAACTTATCAATGAATTGGAGTACCAGCAGAACGGACTGGAAGCGGACAACCGGTCGATGACGCATATTAACGACGAATTGAAGCGGAGCAATACCGAGCTTGTACAGAAAGCCACCCGGCTGCGTGATGAAATATCATGCGACGAACAAACCATCCGGGATATGGGTAAATACATCGACTCCCTCAAAAGAATCAGGGAGGGGCTTGAGATAGCCCTGAACAACCTGCCGGCTGAAAAGGTGCATTACCTCTCGGAACCGATATTCAGCTTGGGAATTACGCCGTCCATCCGAAGCCATCTTGAAGCCCACGGGATATTGTATATCGGGGACCTGATTCATCTTGACGAGTCGTACCTCATGGAAATCTGGGGTGTCGGCCCAGTGACCCTTGAAAAGATAAAAAGCAAGCTGAACGAGAACGGTGTGTGGTTCGGCATGGACGTTATCCGTGTCGGCAATCACTGGTATCGCCGGAAACAGGAACTAAAAACAGACTGATTCAATGGAAGAGAGCAAGGAATTACAGGGATTTTACCGGATATTCCGTGCGGTGGTGTATGTCTCCGTACTGATGGAGTTTTTCGAGTATGCCATCGACCCGGCCGTGCTGGACCACTGGGGCGGCATACTCTGCGACATTCACGGACGTATCAAACGGTGGGCCATCTATAACGACGGCAACCTCGTGTACAGCAAGGTCGCCACGGTGCTGCTGATCTGTATTACCTGTATCGGCACCAGAGCCAAGAAACATTTGGAGTTCAACGCCCGGAGGCAGGTCTTATACCCGCTCGTGAGCGGCTTTGCCCTGTTAGTGCTGTCCGTATGGCTGTTCGGCCATCCGATGGAGACGCGGTTCTACACGCTGCCGCTGAACATTATCCTATACATGGCGGCCTCGCTCACGGGGGTTATCCTCGTGCATGTGGCACTGGATAACATTTCAAAATTCCTCAAGGAGGGACTGATGAAGGACCGTTTCAATTTCGAGAACGAAAGTTTCGAGCAATGCGAGGAACTGATAGAGACTCCGTACAGCGTGAATATCCCCATGCGGTATTACTACAAGGGCAAGTTCCGTAAAGGCTGGACCAATATAACCAACTGTTTTCGTGGAACATGGGTAGTCGGAACACCGGGGTCGGGCAAGACATTCAGTATCATCGAGCCGTTTATCCGGCAGCACTCGGCCAAGGGATTCGCAATGGTGGTCTATGACTACAAGTTCCCGACGCTGGCCACGAAGCTGTACTACCACTACAAGAAAAACCAGAAGCTGGGAAAGCTGCCCCAAGGCTGCCAGTTCAACATGATCAATTTCGTGGACGTGGAGTACAGCCGCCGGGTAAATCCCATTCAGGCGAAATACATCAACAACCTCGCTGCGGCGAGCGAAACGGCGGAGACGCTGCTGGAGAGCTTGCAGAAAGGCAAGAAAGAGGGAGGCGGCGGCAGCGACCAGTTTTTCCAGACTTCGGCGGTGAACTTCCTTGCCGCCTGCATCTACTTCTTCGTGAATTACGAGCGCGAGCCTTACGATGCCAAGGGAAACAAACTGTACGCCGAAAAACGGCAGGACCCGGAGACGAAATTCTGGAAACCGACGGGTGTGGTACGCGACAAAGAGGGCGGGGTAATCGTTGAGCCTGCCTACTGGTTAGGCAAGTATTCGGACATGCCGCACATCCTGTCATTTCTCAATGAGAGTTACCAGACCATCTTCGAGGTACTGGAGACCGACAACGAGGTTGCCCCGCTGCTCGGCCCGTTCCAGACCGCTTTGAAAAATCGCGCGATGGAACAGTTGGAAGGTATGATCGGTACATTGCGCGTCTATACCTCTCGTCTGGCGACCAAAGAGAGTTACTGGATATTCCACCGTGACGGTGATGACTTCGACTTGAAAGTGAGCGACCCGAAGAATCCGAGCTACCTGCTGATAGCGAACGATCCGGAAATGGAAAGCATTATCGGAGCGTTGAACGCCCTTATCCTGAACCGCCTCGTTACCCGTGTGAATACGGGACAGGGCAAAAATGTCCCCGTGAGCATTATCGTGGACGAGCTACCGACGCTCTACTTCCACAAGATAGACCGCCTGATCGGTACGGCACGAAGCAACAAGGTGAGCGTGACGCTCGGCTTCCAGGAACTGCCGCAGCTCGAAGCGGATTACGGGAAAGTGGGTATGCAGAAAATCATCACGACGGTGGGTAACGTAGTGAGCGGTTCGGCCCGTGCCAAGGAAACGCTGGAATGGCTGTCGAGCGACATCTTCGGCAAGGTGGTACAAATCAAGAAGGGTGTCACGATAGACCGGGACAAGACTTCCATCAACCTGAACGAAAATATGGACAGCCTCGTACCCGCCTCGAAAATCTCGGATATGCCGACGGGCTGGATCTGCGGCCAGACGGCACGAGACTTCATCCAAACAAAAACCGGCATAGGCGGCTCGATGAACGTGCAGGAAGCGGAGGAGTTCAAGACCTCGAAGTTCTTCTGCAAGACGGATTTTGACATGAAGGAAATCAAGAAGGAGGAAGCGGCGTATGTACCGTTGCCGAAGTTCTACACGTTCAAGTCGAGAGAGGAACGGGAACGCATTCTTTACCGGAATTTTGTGAATGTGGGAATGGAGGTGAAAGAAATGATAAAGGACGTGCTGAACAAACGCGGGGCAAAATAGAAAGCCGGATTCCGATATGAGGGAAAGTAGAAAAACGCCTGCAATGATTCATTGATTATTGCAGGCGTTTTGGTATTCCTTGCCTATTGCTGAAAATCTTGTGGAGTTGGTCTTGCCATTCAATACTATACAAAAAGTATATTATCCCAAAACAAAAACAACTCTTATAACTCTTGAAACGGAAAATAATGTTACCTTTGCAGTTGAAATAAAATACAAATAATATACTGTGGATATAGAACAAAAAAGCAAAATAAACCAACTGTTGCTTTCCTCCACTCCAAAAGGGCTGTTATTCTCCGAGTGGCTGAAAAAGAACGGCTATTCCGACCAGTTGATAAAAAGATACCGGGAATCCGGTTGGCTTGCGATGTTGTCAAAGGGGGTCATGTACCGCACGGGAGACAACCTGTCGGCATACGCTGCCCTGTCTTGCTACAACAGGCAATTAGGCAAGAAGTTCCGTATTGCGGCGCATTCCGCATTGGAACTGTTCGGCTTCAATCATTATGTGCCTATGGGTAAACCGTTGCTGATGGTGGCACATGGCAAACAGCGTGTTCCGGAATGGATACGCAACGATGTTTTCGACAGGATGATAAAACCGTTTTCCACCGATACCTTTTCAGAACCGCAGACCACAACGATTGTGAAAGACGAAGTGGACCTGCTGGTTTCCACGCCCGAACAGGCATTCCTGGAATGCCTTCTGCTCGCACCGCAGCAATATTCCTATATGGACTTGTTCTACATGATGGAACAACTGACGACGCTGCGTCCCGAAATGCTACAGCGACTGCTCGAAACGACCAAGAGCCTGAAAGTAAAGCGCATGTTCCTTTACATGGCGGAAAAAGCGGGACACTATTGGCTTGATGCTCTCGATATGTCAAAAATAGAATTGGGAACCTCCAAATTGCAGTTGGCAAAAAACGGGGTCTACATCTCCAAATATAAAATAACCGTACCCAAAGAACTGAACGAATATGAATGACATCTATAAAAAACAGGTGGCATTGCTGATACGCATTATGCCGTCCGTGTACCGCATCAAAGATTTCGCCGTGCATGGAGGTACGGCTATCAACCTGTTCCATAAGAACATGCCTCGCTATTCAGTCGATATAGACCTCACCTATATTCCCGTGCAGGAAAGGGCCGAGAGCCTGGAAGCCATCAACTCCCACCTGCGAACCTTGAAAAGCAGCATAGAGAAATCCATATCGGGCATCAGGGTGATCCACAAGCCTGATGTCTGGAAATTGCAGTGTACCTTGGACGGTGCTACCGTCAAAATCGAAGTGAACGGAACAAAGCGGGGCATCATCGGAGAGACGGAGGACAGGAAACTGTGCGAACGGGCTGAAACGGAGTTCAATATGACCTGCAAAGCACGTACCGTCTCTTATTCGCAACTGTACGGTGGCAAGATTGCAGCGGCATTAAGCCGCCAGCACCCACGAGACCTGTTCGATTGCAAGTATATGGAAACGGTGTCGTTCCATGATGTCAAGAACGGCTTCATGCTTTGCCTGTTGGGGAGCGACAAGCCTGTCATTGAATCCTTGCAGCCGAACGCCATCGACCAGACGGAAGCTCTGGAAAACCAGTTCGAAGGAATGTCCGATACTCCATTCACGTATGCGGATTATGAAGAGGCAAGGCGTAACCTTATTCAACAGGTAAACGACAGCCTGACCGAAACGGACCGGGAATTTCTTCTGTCATTTGAGAACGGCGAACTCGATTGGGAAAAATGCTGTGCCGGGGATTTAAGCCGCTATCCGTCCGTAAAATGGAAATTGCAGAATATAGCCAAACTGAAAAAGAGCAATCCCCGAAAGCACAAGACGGGAGTGGAAAAGCTACGGGCATTCTTGTTTCCGGAGAAACGATAAGAAACTGTTTTGATTTTTTATGGGCATTATGCCGGACAGATTGGTGTTAACGAAAAAACAATATTTGGAATCATGTACAATATGCGAGAAATAAAAGAGGAAGACTTTGGGGCGGTGGCAAAATTTGAAATTGAAATTTCTGAAATCTCATTCGGAGAAAAGGCTATTACTGACCTCGAGTTCCACTGCAAGAAATTAGCCAAGGCAAAAGACCGACGCGGAATGACCGTGATAGAAGATACGGAATCCGGTAAAATTGTGGGCTGGGTATGGATGGAGAAAAAACGGAATAGCCTGACCGGAGAGGTTTATGCCAACTTCAAGTCCATTTATGCGGATGAGTGCATCCGAGGAATGCAAATCGTAGACGACCTGTTTGAAAAAAGCATAGAATATGCGAGAGAGTGCAAGGCGACTTATATTGTCGGTAAGGTTCATGCCGGGAACGTACCGATGCGCTCTTTGTATAAAAAGCATTGCTTCGAGCCAACCCATGTAACGATGGAAAGGAAATTGTTATGATAACGCCCGGCATACAAAGTTTTGCTCTCTCGCATGGCGAACAATACAAACACGGAAGAACAAGCCTGCGTGACTTGTCAGGGAAATTGCCTTTCGTGGCAAACGGGTGTACCATGCTGTTATGCGTTGAAGGCCGGGCTGTCGTAACCACCAATACACGAAAACGGACATTCCGCAAAGGTGATTTGCTTGTGTTGTTTTCGGACACCTTATTTGCACCGCTGTGTGTTTCTCCTTCATTCACGGCAGAATATATATCCTTGTCATTGGAACTGACAGGGGAGATTTTCTACAAAATGACTTCCCCCGCATTTTGGGACGGACTGTATGAATACCCAGTCTGCCGACTTTCGGAAGCACAATACTCATTGGCAGACGGAGTGTTCAAGCAGATGATATGGGCGATGGAGAACGGTAATGAAGAAAGCCGGAAAAACATCCTGCAAAATTGCATTTACAATGTTTTTCTGGCTTTAGATATTGTGTTCAAGCCGATGTTTCCCGACTTGGGCAAGTGCTATCAAAAGGATCAGTCAAGGGTGCTGTTCGGCAAGTTCATGTCACTGCTGGCTAAGAATTTCCATGTAAAAAGAGATGTACGATATTATGCGGACAGGCTTTGCATCACGACCGATTACCTTTATAAGATAACCTGCAAAATAGAACAGCGGACTCCGAAGGAAATCATTGACCTGTTTGTCGTAACGGAACTCAAACGCTATTTGGACAACACAGAGCAGTCCGTCAAAGACTTGGCCCGTCTGTTCCATTTCGAAGACGCGTCGTACCTTTGCCGCTTTTTCCGCCGCATGGCCGGCTGTTCCGTTTCCGAATACCGCAACAGGCTTGGTCGCTCATAGGCTCCCCGCATCAAATCGCTGTATTCCACTTTCGCACATCCGAGCCGCTCCTGCAAATAGTCGAAAGCAGTCCACGGACGGACATTGGTGCCGCATGTGAACAAATCGACAGCGGCATAACCACACTCCGGCCACGTGTGTATGGTCAGATGGGATTCTTGGATGACCACGACGCCACTCACACCTATAGGAGCATATTTGTGAAAGTTTTCCTGCACGATGGTCGCTCCGGCACTTACTGCCGCTTCGTGCATGAATGTGCGAATCTGTTCCACATCGTCCAGTTTTTCCGGGTCGCAGTTGTAAAAGTCTGCAAGGATGTGATGCCCCAAGGGAAGGTACTGCTTTTTATCCGTATTCCCGTTTTTATGCAGTCTGTCGAAAACCGTAGCTCCACATACACTGCAGCCTTGTTTTTTCAACTCCCTGATGGTCTGATATTCCGCCTCTTTCCCCACGGCATAGACTTTGCTGCATTGCCGGCAGCGGTAACGGTTTTGCCGGAAATTGCGGTCTGCGGTGTAGATGTCATCGCGTCCTCGTTTTTCGAGAGGGAACAAGGCGCGTGTACGTTCTGTCGTTTCCAAGACAAAGAGCTGTCCTTTGTTGCCCAAAAGAGATGCGCCCATGTATTCATTGAACCGGGTAAACATATCTTTGATGGCCAGTCCGTGCAGTTGGAAACATTTTTGCAGAAAGTAAACCTCCGTTGCCGACTTGTTCCCGAACGAGAAAAAGATTCTCAATCCGGACTCTTCTTTCAGTACGCTAATGGCACGTGACAGGAACAAGGAAGCTCCCTCTTGCGTATAAGGCGGATCGGTGAACAGGCAGTCGAAACGCCCGCACAAATGCGGAGGCAAAGGCATTCTCAAATCCACTTGCTCGCAGCTTATCGGGAGGGAGAACCGCTCGGAGAGCCGGTTCAGACACTCGATATAACGACCGTCCATCTCAAGTACATGGATGTGTGTCGGGCAGATGCTTGGACCGGGATAAAGTTCTTTCAGCAGAAACCCGATGGCAAGGCTGACAAAATCATCATCGCCCATGCATACGATTTGTCTGCTTGTCAATGTGCCGTTTGCCAAGCAGAGCAAAGCCCTGCGGAATGCCGTCTGTACGGTACATTGGGCTTGGTCCAGTGCTACATCCGCTACGGGGCGTTCGTCGAATGCCGCACGGTATTTTTTACTCAGCGCGTCAGCGTATGCGTCCCTTGCCTGTTCGCTTTCCGCCAGTCGGCGATACAGGCAGAGGTCAATTCCCTTGAATCCAAGAGCTTGTTCCACATAGTCCTTTCCGTTATGAGTAAGCCCTACGCCTCTGCCGCATTGTTCAAATATGCCCAGCTTGATACCTTCGTTCTTTATGGCGGTCACGATAGGTACCGGCAAGAGTAATTTTTGAGACAGGGTTTTGTTGGAAAGTGGCGCACAACAATACAATTCCTGAAAATAAAGTTCAATAATCCGTCGGTTATCCTTAATTGATACTGTCTTAAATATTTTGTTGATATAATCCATTTATTACATATCGTTGATTTACAGGCTGCAAAAATAGAACAACATCATTAAGTAATAGAGAGCAAAATCCTGCTGATATGGGTACTTTTCAATACAAGCCCGACGGACTGTCACACAAACAGAGTTTATGAACCGGCACTCCCAATATAAAAGGGAGCGATTGCCACAGATAATCTGTTATACGAACAGCAGATTTTTATTTCTGTATTATGCACAGAAAAAGCCGTACCCTGTTCGTTTTCCGAAAGGCACGGCTTTCATCCCCCAAAAAGAGGAATCAGACAGTGACAACAGTTACATATAAATTCTGTCGCTCCTGTTCGCAGAATTTGTCGTACTCGGCTTTGTCCGTGCCGCTCTCGATAGCCCGGTCGATCACGTCTCCCAACTCGTCGAAACAAACCTCTTCGTTCACACATTCCACTTCCATTCCTTTCACAAGATAGACCTCGTAATAATCCGATCCGTTGAGCGCGACGATGACGTACCCTGCGTGCAGCCGTCCGTTCACCTTGATGCGGAGCGCCGGCAAATCCCTGTATAGGGTGGCGGCAAACTCTTTGATATCCCACGACATGAGGACGGTCATGGGGGTTAACGCTACTAACTGTTCCTTAATGGTCTGTGCGACCTGCATTACATATTCTTTTTCCATAACTCTAAGTTTATAAATTATTATTCCATGATTTACTCGAACCAATCGGGGTTATCCTTCTTGAGTTCGGCTATCAACTCGTTTTCGGGAAGCTGAAGCGTTCTCTCGTCGGTAAAGAAGAAAATCTCGTCATAAATTCTTTCGGCTTCTTTACTGGCAAAACCTTCGTTCTCGTCATTGAAACTGCCGGGCTGCAAGGCATCGAGCAGGATTGTCGAACCGATAAGCAGTTCTTCGCCATCGACGGATTCCACGATGCGGGAGTAATAAGACCTGCCGTTGAATTGAATCTTAGTTGTTTTCATATTGTCGTTTTTATATTAATGGTATATTTTTTCCGTGTTCATTGAGGTATTCCATGATATGCTTCGCTTCCTCGTGCGATGCCCGGTTCCGGTCATCGTAACGGCGTGTTTCGTCCGCCATGACCTTGATACACGCCTTAATCAGGCGATAGAGGCTTTGCTGGTTTGTAGGGTGCATGTCGGGGATTGCCGCCGCAAACCGTTCGGGGTTGAAACTGAAACTGTTCACCGCCATTTCCCAATCTTTGGCGAGGCGGTACTCTTTGCTTTCTTTAATGTCCATATTCTTGAATTTTAATAGTTCTCGTTGCATATTCTGTCAAGTTCCCTAATTATGGGTGTCACCTCTTTGCCTGTAAGCCTTTCTATGTCATACAGCAAATGCTCCAAGCGGTCATACGCCTTTTCTCCCGCTTTTGTAAATTCTCCGGTGCTGTCGAATGCGTTACCTTCGCACCCCAGTTCTTGCAATAATTCTTCTAATGTCTTCATTTGTTAAATTTTTAATGATTGTTTTTCTTTCCCTCTGTTCGGCTTCCTTGTTGCCGGAGCCGCTTCGGGTTTTATGGTGCTTTTCAGGGCTGGCGAAAAAGCCCTTTCCGACGTTTTTTCTTGCCAATTACGCTTCGCAGAAGGAAGAATTTGCAAGAAATGCACTTCAAAACGACGGAATCAGGCGCGACAGCCCATATTTGCACCGATAAAAACCGGTGCGGTGACGGACGGGAAAGCCAGACGGGGGAGAATACGGAGACCTGAAAGCGGTAGAAAAGGACGGCTGGAAGCTAAAAAAGAGAAATTATATATCTATATATGGATAATTATTGCTATATTTGCATATAAATAGTGATATATTGATATTATGGAGGCAACAAACTATACCACAAACAGCGATATGCTGACGCTTCTGGCGCAGCGGGTCAAGGAGTACCGTCTGGCCGCCCGCATGAGCCAGAAGGAGCTGGCCGAACAATCGGGTGTAAGCCAGACGACTATCAGCCATTTCGAGCAGGGGGTCAGCCGTAACCTGACCTTGGCCAATTTCATCTCCCTGCTGCGTGCGCTCGGTCAGGAAGAGCGGCTCGCGGAGATTCTGCCGGAACTTCCCATGCCGCCGATGGCGCTTCGGAAAATCGAAAAACTGATACCTAAACGAGTAAGGAGGAGCAAGAAATGATAGAGAGTCTCGATGTGATACTGTGGGATAAAAAGGTCGGTACGCTTGTCGCCAGCCGGGAAGGACACCGCAGCAAAGCCTGTTTCTACTTCGACAGCGATTATGTCCGCGACGGCTACGACATCGCCCCGCTCCGTGCGCCGGTAAAAGGGGTTGCCGCACAGCGCGGCCTGCCGGTCTATCCCGATGAAGAGCGGCTTTTCGGTGGTCTGCCGTCGTTCATCGCCGATTCGCTGCCCGACCATTGGGGAAACACCGTGTTCAACGAATGGGCCAAAGTGCATCATATCCGTATGAGGGACTTGTCCGCCCTCGACCGTCTCGCCTATATCGGACGGCGTGGCATGGGGGCATTGGAGTTCATCCCGCCCACTGCCGAGGAACTGGAGACACCGTTCAAGGTGGAGATCGCCGACCTCTACCAACTGGCCCGGCAGGCTTTCGAGGAAGCCGGACGGTTCAACGTCCCGGTATCGGGCAACCTGATGGTCGAAAGCCTGTTCAAGGTAGGAACGTCCGCAGGAGGACGACGGCCCAAAGCGGTGGTCAACGTCAATTTCGAGGAAGGACAATGTTACTCCGGACAGGTGGCGGCCCCTTATCCGGGCTACACGCCGATGATCGTCAAGTTCGACGAACACCAGAAGATGCCGACGACACGGATAGAATACAGTTATTACCTGATGGCCGTAGACGCCGGGCTTCAGATGATGCCGAGCCGCCTGCTGGAAGGTGAGCAGACAGCGCACTTCCTGACCGAGCGTTTCGACCGCCGGAACGGCAAGAAGGTGCATATCCAGACATTGGCTGCCATGAACCCCTCGGCGGATTCTTACGAAGCACTGTTCGAGGCGGCCTGCCGTATCGGCGTGCCGCCGGGGGAACTCCGGCAACTGTTCCGCTCGATGGTGCTGAACGTGCTGGGCGGGAACGTCGATGACCATAACAAGAATTTCAGTTTCCTGATGGGCGACGACGGGCGTTGGCACGTTGCTCCGGCCTACGACTACACGTTCTCGGTCGATCCGGACGCACCGTATTACGTCAACCGCCACAGCATGACTATCAACAACCGGACAGAGGGTATTACTGCGGCAGACCTGCTGGAAGTAGCCCGCCGGTACGGTATAAAGGCCGCAGAACCGTTCATAGAAAAGGCCATAGGCATCGTCTCGCGTTACCCGGAATACGGCCGGGAAGCCGGTGTCGGAGAGGAATGGATAGGAACGATAGAAAAGGAAATCGCTGCACGAGTGGAGTGCGTGCGGGTCGATTAAAATAGAGCATGGGATTCCATGCAAGGGAAATGAACCCACCCGTTTTTGTGGCGGGTGGGTTTGTCGTTGTCATTCCGCCCCTTTCTTGCTTAGGAGGGTCAACTGGTCGGGACGGTCGGGAAACCAATAGGCGTCGCTGTCAAGATACACGCATCTGTCACCATTCCAAGGCTTCCTGAAAGCTAATACCTCCTTGGGGCCGAATACTACTCCATAATCGTTTGTAAATGCTACCATGTCGCCTACGGCCAAATCGTCCTCCGTTCCCATGACTTCGGAAAGGCGATTGTAAAACTCCATACCTTCGGCTTCCCGTTCCGCTTTCCAGCGCAAAAAATCCTCTTTATGACTTCTGCCCGTGCTTATCGGCGATAATTCCGAAGGCAAAACCTCCGCTTCCGAAGTTCCGGACGAAATCAGAATAATGCTGTCGTCTTCCATGTTTTCCGGTGCAGAAATCACTCGGTAAGCCCCATCGGACAAACCGTTGTCCGGGTCATGCCAATAAAGCAGATTCCCGGTCTTGATAAAATCGTATTTTCCCATTGTCTTGTGAATTATTGATTATTTATTTCCCTTTTTTCGATCCCTTTCCTTCGGAACCGCTTCGGGGTTTTACTGATGCAGTGCACGGTCGTCGGCACAGCTTCATACGACGGCTCTTCTTGCCAATTACGCTTCGCTTGGGAAGGAAGAATTTGCAAGAAGTGCACTTCAAGCCGGCGAATCAAGCGCGACGACCGACTTTCGCATCGGATAAAACCCGCGCGGTGAGGGACGGGAAAGCCGGACGGGAGAAACAGGCGGCTCGTGCCGCTACAAAAGGGAAAGAATGCAATTATAAGAGGAAACGGGCGGTGGCGGGGTATCCGGGAGGCTGACTATAAAAGGACGAAGGCGGGCGATAAAGACAAAGGAGATAGCGCACTGACTGTGTTATCAGTACGCCATCTTGTACATTCAATCTTCGGAACCCGACACTTTCAAGCGTTGGAACAATCCTTTTCAAAAGCATTCTTCTCCGAATGGCTCGATGTTCGCTTTTTGGAAAATTTGCGGGTTATGCTGATAAAGAAGCGGCAGGTTCAACATAGCCATAGGGTATTCCACGAAGCCGCTCCTGCGCTTATATTCGGAATCGGTTGCCAGTCCGTTTTTCACCAAGAACTCCATTGCTTCGGGGTAATGATTGACGTCGATAAATGTACGGTCCGGCAGACCGAGTGCATCCATTTTCTCCAAATTAACGGAAAGCACGATATATTCGTCTTCATCTTCCACCATTAC
This sequence comes from Bacteroides sp. 2201st1_D9_2201SCRN_220225, assembly GCF_040928965.1. Classification (NCBI taxonomy): domain Bacteria; kingdom Pseudomonadati; phylum Bacteroidota; class Bacteroidia; order Bacteroidales; family Bacteroidaceae; genus Bacteroides; species Bacteroides sp. 2201st1_D9_2201SCRN_220225. The sequence continues at coordinate 91,099 of NZ_JBCODG010000007.1, forward strand.
CAAGGTGAGAGCTAACCAACCATTGCGGTAAAACTCTGGTACGAGGTAATATCGTTCGCCTCTGAACTCGTATTCTTTCTGTCTGAAAGAGCTGTCCGGCTCTACGATTTCAAATTCATCTTCGCCTGCGGTAAAGGCAATCATAGGGTTGCTGGCATCTACATACGCTTCACCTGCTTTGTAGCACAAATACTCTCTGTTTTCGGAACGCACGATAGCAAATTGAATTTCCATAAAATCTTAACATTAATCAGTTGAACAATCTGTTTATTTTTTCCCTCCTTTCGGAAGCCTTCAGGCTTCTCCTGTCGGGATTTGATTTTACGTGCATCAAAGATTGCCTTTCAGGGAGAAACAGGCAAGGAATTTGGGCAGAATTTTATAGTTGCGGTATTGAGCGTCCGCGAAATATGGACGATTGAAAATCGGGAAAGCTGCTGAAAAATTGTGTTCAAATAGCGTAGCGGTACTTGAATGTTCCTCCAAGGCAATACCTTTGCACCGGAAAAAGCATGTCCCGACAGGCAGAGCCGTTGGCGAAGGGATTTCCGTACAAAAGGAAAACGAAGGGATAAAAAGGGAGATCTGCCAACGGCAGTGCTAAAAAAGACAGCCGCTCCTGCGGCTCTCTCTCTGTAGCGTTGCGCTATTTCTTCCCGGTCTTGCTATCCGGTTCGTCTTGCCGTTTTTTCGGGGTGAACAGTCCGTTGAAACAGACCGTCGTGGCAAAAGTACGTGCCTGCGTGGCATTGCACAATCCCGTTCCGGGCATTGTCGCACCGTTGTAATGTTTGCAGTCCTTACATTTCATCATTACCTCTTTTGATTGGTTAGACAGTAGGACGGATTTCTCCGTCCTACTATTGAATTATGGTCAAGCTGCGACCTCTTCGGGTTGCGTATGTTCTTCGGGTTGTACCTCTGCCGTGGGTTGTGTATTTTCTGCCTCGGCGGCTTCTTCGGGCTTTGTCTGCCGTTCCTTTGCCAACAAGGCGGCTTTGCGTTCCTCGATACGTTTATGGCGTTTCTCATACACCTCATTATATCCATTTTCAATTTCGGCGAGCGTGTCGGGCATGTGCTTACGGGCAAAATCAAGCAAGAGGGTGGCAGCAGCGTTATTGCCGTATGCGCCTTTGAAGTTGTCTATCAAGAAATCCCTGCGGATAACGGCTTTCTGCTTGGCCGTGAGGTTGGCGATGATGTTCATTTTTTCTTCGTCCTCAAGGTGTTGGTAGGCTTTTTTCTCCCCGATACCGAATACCCCAAAGTGTTCCCTGCGGAGAGACGACAGCAGGAAGAAATATATCATCTTTTCCTCGTCCTGCGTAAATTTGCTTTCAGACGTATCAACGTCCAAAATCTGTTTCTTAGCGTCTGCAACGGTTTTCTCGACGGCTATTTCCTTGTTACGTTTGTCCTGCTGTTCCAATTTTTCCACAGGGGAGAGTTGTTTTTCGGTAGCCATGTCCGTATTGGCGGCGGCACTTGCCATATAGCACAGCGTAATTTCATTCTGTCCGATACGGATATAAAACGTGAGTTCGCCCGTGTCGATTCGTTCATGGATTGACTTGCATTTTTCCATATAGTTGCTGAAATCCTGCTCGTACTCCTTGTATGCCGTCTCGTATTCCTCGATAGTGTCGTATTCTTCCTTTTCGGGTGCTACCGGCGTTTCGGGGTATGCCGTGGCATAGGTATTGAGGTGCTCGACCTCGTACCCCATAGCGGTAAGGCGTTCCACCGCAACCATGTTATTGTTGAAATCTTGGTAGCATAGCGATACGGAGGGGTATTGCTCCACGAACTGCACGGCTTTCTCCACGAGATAGGAGGCGTTCATCTCGGCCAGACAACTCCGGTTGGCGCAATTTCCACAACCGCCCTCGCAGAACAACATCATGTTGTTGGTGTTGTGGGGGCATGAGGCGCACAGGGTCTTGTCGAATGCGTAATGGTTAAGGTCTGTCGTGAAATCCCGTTCGATAAACTTTGCCACATCGGCGGCTTTCAGTCCTCGCCAACTGTCGTACAACATGCTGTCGCTGTCTTCCAAGTGTCTATAGTACACCTCTTTCTGAATATCCGTACCGTACCGGCAGATTTCGCTCGCCACGCTGATTGTGATTTCGTCCTTTTCCAGAAGTTCGGCGATTTCGGGTATCAGTGAGACGAATTTCAAGCGTGTACGGATATAATTCTCGTTCTTGCCGAACTGCACGGCCAACGACTGTACATCGTAGCGACCGCTTTCCATGAGTTTTTGGTAGGCGTTGGCTTCCTCTATGGGGGTAACGTCCTTGCGTTGCAGGTTCTCCGTCACGGCCATTTCGGCGGCGGTCTCGTCCGAAACATGCAAGATGACGGCTGGGATTTCGGCCAGTTCTGCCATGAGGGCTGCACGATACCTGCGCTCGCCGAAAACTATCTCCATGCGGTCGATGTCGGCAAGGGGGCGTACACCAATGGGTTGCAATACACCCTGTCGGCGAATGCTCTCGGCCAGTTCGGCAAGGCTTGTCTCGTCAAAGTGCTTGCGTGGGTTATAACTGCTCGGCTGAATGTTTGCCAGTGCTACCATAGTGATGTCTTTCTCCGTCATGTTCTGAATGTTCGCTGTTTCCATAATTCATTAATTTTAAGTTGTTATTAATTGATTGTTTGATTACTGCCGTTTTTATCGGGTGGTGTCATACTCGTACATCTGCGGATTGTCGTACCCCTCGAACGATAGCCGGAATGTGTCGAAATCTTTTCTGCCTGCCAGTCTGACGGTATCGTTTTTTCTGATGAAATAGGGTTCAAACATTGTCCGAAACGGTGCGCCGAGCGTTACCCTGTCTACCAACGTGCAAACCTTGTCGGGTTGTTCGGGCATGATATAACCCAGTGCGTACTCGTTGTAAACTACCAATTTGATTTTATCCATATCGCTGTCAATTTTACGTTATTTTTTTTCTTTCCCTCCTTTCGGTTCCTTTCTCTGCCTGAACCGCTTTGAGGTTTTACGGATGCGGTACACGGCTGTCGGTACAGCTTCATACGACGGCTTTTCCTGCCAATTACTCTTTCGTAGAAAGGAAGAATTTGCAGGAAATGCACTTCAAGCCGCCGTATCAAGCGCGACAGCGGACCTTTGCATCTGATAAAACACAACGGTGACGGCAGAGAATGAAGCCGGGAAAGCGGTAAGGGAATCGGTAGAAAAGGAATATGCCCGTCAGGGTTAGAATAGGGATAAAACGGGCAATGTGCCTGTACTTGCGGGCAGGTAAAAAGAAAAAGATGGTAAGACTATAAAGGAGGAATGCGCCCTATGGAAACAGCGGGCGGATAAAAAAGGACGCATGGCTACCGTCTCCGGGGTGAGCAGACGCGGCAGCCATGCCTGTTTACTATTCGTTCTTCTCCAGATACTCTTTCATTGCCTCGTTCACGATGTCTTTCAGCGACATGCTCTTCTTGATGGCGAGGAATTTCATACGAGTATGAATGCTTTTGTTGATGACGAAGTTGCAATGAACCGCCGTTTCTTTTTCCGTGGGGGCTGCTACCGGCTGTTTTCCGCCGGTAGTCTTTTTCGTGGGTGACAGCAACCCGTCCAGTCCGCCTTTCATACTGTCTTTCAGTAAATCACTCTTGCTCATATCGGGTTATTTTAATTTCAGTACCTCTTGCGCCAGAGCCATGTAATCCTTGGCTCCGTTGCTGTTCCTGCTATACTCGAAGATATTCTTGCCCTTTATGGGAGCTTCGGCCAAAGATACGTTGTCCCGTATTACGGTCTTGAACACCTTGTCGCAGAATGAATCCTTGACGAGTTCGGCCACGCTTTTGTTCAGCGTCTTGCGTTTGTCGAACTGGGTAATTACAATGCCGCCGATGGCGAGTTTCGGGTTCAGGCGTTCCTGGACGGTGGCAATCACATTCATGATCTTGGCCATGCCGCGCATGGCGAGGAACTGTGCCTGTACCGGGATAATCAGATAGTCTGCGGCGGTAAGGGCATTCAGCGTCAGCAATCCCAGCGAGGGCGGGCAGTCGATAAGGATATAATCGAATTTCCGACTATCGAGCGATTTGGCTATCAGCCCGCTCAATATCAGTTCCCGCCCCGGCTCGTTGATGAGTTCGGCCTCGGCTGCCGAGAGATCGAGACAGGACGGTACAACGGTTACACCGCCTGCCGTCTCAACTAATGGTAAAGGGTATTTGCCTTTCATCGCCCCGTACACCGTCTGTTCCTCCTCAATGGAGAGGCCGAAGGATTCCGTAAGGTTCGCCTGACCGTCCATGTCGATAGCCAGCACGCGCTTTTTCTTCTGCTGCAGGGCCGCAGCCAGATTGATGGTGGTGGTCGTCTTTCCGACCCCGCCTTTATGGTTCAGAACCGCAATTATTTTTGTCATAACATATTGCCTTTAAATTCAATACAAAGATAATACTATTTTTAGTAATTACTAAATTTAGTATGTACTATTTTACTACAATATATTATTTTAGTATTATAGTTTTTACTACTATGCTAATTTACTAAATGTAGTATATGATGTATTATTCAGAAAGGCAGATTTGCTTTGTGCTGCAATACTTTTTTAAGGCAAGGATTAAGTGTATTCCATTATAAAAATCCTTCGAGTACACTTTACAAATAAGCACAAAAAAACAAGAGAATCCATAGCAATTATTGTATCAATAGATTCTCTTGTATAATAAGGTTTAGTTTATTTATCTGGAAAATTTCTATATATCCGTTGTAATATATTCAAAGTCAATATTATACAAAATTCATGTTGCTTCTAAGAAACAAATTAGAAACAAAACTGTCTTTTTTGATAATTCTGTGTTTTTTTCTTTTCATTTGATTTCATTCTTTGCACTTGGTAACATTTGAGTGTCTCGACAAGCAGACTTACGGCTCAAACATCCCCTTGCAAAATCGTCTGACTTTCCCAATGGCTATTTTTGCAGCCAAAAGAAAAAAACACATTATATGGTTCAATGGCGACAGGATAATGCAAAGATACAACTTTCCATCAATAGGCAGTCACATTTTCCTGCCTAAATACAGTTTAGTTTAATTTAGCCTATATATAGAGCTAATAAACCAAACTAAACTGAATTTCGATGCCTTGATCAAATCACCGAAAAACTCTCTTCCCCCTTTTTATTTTTTCGCTGCACCCCTCTTTTATACGGGAAGCATCTTCCGATACTCCGCACACCGATTTTCGACCTTCCTGATAAGAATTATGTCGCGAAGGTATATGTCATGCCCCATTGTTCACAAGGTCAAGTCTGCCGATTCTCACCAAAATCTCCACCTCGATTTCACTGAGGTTGTATTTTGCTGCGAAACCTTGCCGGAATGTTCCATGACACCTTTTGTTGCGCCAAAATTTTATCAAGCCCGAAAATAGCGGATGCTACCAGAGGGAAGAAAAAAACTTAAAATATTGAGATTATGGCAAATTACGCAACAAACAATTTCTTCGCACAGACAGAGAACGAAAAAGACCTTATTACGATTGAGCAGTTCATAGAAGAGAATTTCTGTGATAGCAACATTGCGAGACATGGACAATGTGTCGAGAGTGAATTTTACTCTAAATGGGAATGTCCTCAAAAAGAAATGGATGAATTGATTGCCTTGCTGGAAGTACCTAAGCGAATTTACATTCGCATACATTCTTATGAGCTTGCGAATGAGTATGTGAGCTTCAGGACGTTTTCAAATGGAGTTTGGAACATCAAATAAAGACAGGTTTATGTACGAGAATGAAGAACAGTCCGACATCATAGGTAAGAGCTGCACCTTGCTTACCCCGTACAAGGGTTATACAGAGGGAACTGTTGTCGGCGACTATGGGGACAGAATCATTGTCTCCCTAACCAGCGGAAAAGAAATATCCGAATACCGAGATGAAGTAATCATTTATGAATAATAAGAATATACTTATGACACCGATAGCAAACAAATTTGTCCAGTGGGAAGTGCCTGCACTGGAGACATTGCGGAATAGCCGTGCGTACAAACTTCGTGAGAGCCTCAATAATGGAGGCAAGTTGAGCCGTGAAGATAAAAATTGGATAACCCGCAGCGTGAAGGAAAGCGTTAATTTCAAGCGAGGAATTGCCTTAAATGGCTATCACTTCGATTTCTCGGATGTCCTTAAGCGGTATTTTGTGAAACAACATGGGTTAATCTGTGAATATTATGCCATTGACAAGACTGCATTAAGGTCAATATTGTACGGCAGAATAGATGACATTGTAGAATTAAAATAAGACAGGAATATGTGTGTATCAAGGTCATTTTCTCAATACGGCGTATTGGGAATATGTACCTTCGATACTTTTTATCATGGCTATTTTCCGGGGGCAGGGCTTCCTTTTTTATTTTCTTTTGGCTGCATACCCTTTTATATCACATTCCATTCGCAAAAAAGCGCCTCTCATGCTTTTGCCCGCAAAGGGGGATTTCTGCCCGCTTTCCTGCCTGCCTCCTGCTTCCCATTGCAGCCGGAACAGACACCTGCCGGATGCTTTGCGCAAAGCCGGCTGTCGAACTTCCGGTCATGACCCTCCACGCAGAGCTTTTTGGTCCGCCATTGGCTCCTTTTTGCCGCTTCAATGTCAAGGGTGTGGCTGGCCTGCCGACTTCATGCCGGCACTACGGGGAGAGTGTGCCTGCTTGTGTCTTGCGGAGACGTCCTTCCGAAGCCCGTCGCTTCATGTTCTATTTTTTCACTACTGCTTTTGGGCGAAGTCGCAATCATTTTCCGCCGCAAAGATAGTGTGCGGTCGGGAGCGGCTTGACAAGCCTTGACCAATGCACAGCTGCACAAATCTTCCTTTATCGGGCCTGCGGTTTTGCTTGATCCAAAAATAAAGAGTATTTGCTGGCGGTCTTTGGTGCATCCCTTTGCGGCACCTACTTTTTGGGCATCGTAAAATTGATTTGTTTAACTTCTAAAAGCATTGAATTATGAAAAAGATTGAGAACACATTCACAGTGACAGGTTTCGTAGGTAAGGACGCTGAAATCCGCAGTTTCACCAGCGCAAGTGTAGCACGTTTCTCCCTGGCCGTAGGCCGTCAGGAGAAGTCCGGTGATCAGACCAGCCGGATATCCGCTTTCCTGAATTTTGAAGCGTGGCGCAAAAACGAGAACAAAGGGTCTTTCGACTACCTGGCCAAAGGTACCTTGCTTACCGTGGAGGGCTATTTCAAGCCCGAAAGATGGACAGACAAAGACGGCATCGAGCATAATAGCATCACGATGGTAGCCGTCAAGTTCTACCCGGCAGCGGAAAAGGAGGAAGCTCCTGCGGAACCGGCAGCGAAACCGAAACGGGGCAAAAAATAATCTCCTGCTTCCTGGTCAAAAGCGGCCTTCGGGTCGCTTTTCTTATGCTCATTGTTATTCTCTTCGAGCCTGTTCCTTTTATACTGCATCCATGCCGGTCCCGCCGTCCATTGATTTTCCTGTGCAAAGTTAAGCCGGGCTGGAACCGTCAAGGCGCGGCTACATTTGTGGTTAACAACCATCAACTCGCAAGCTCGTCAATACTTCTTGAACACAAATGCAATCGTCATGGACTGTCCGCTTCCTCCTTGCCTTGTTCCCTCCTTTCCGGCTTGTATCCTGCACATAAAATCAAATCCCGTCGGACGAGGCGAAACCTCCGAAGAGAGGGAAGAAAAACAAACAATTAAAATCATATCAAATGGAGACAATTTACAGCTTCAAAGGATGGGTAAAAGCAATCATCGACAATGAAAACGCAGAAGTTCTGTGTCAGTTGGAAGAAAATGGGGTCGGCAATATAGGGAAAAAGACTCTGGTCGAAATGGCGAAAGCGCAATTTGAACACTGGAAAGAGTTTTGTCAACTACTTGACACAGAGAGTAGAATAGCGGTGCATGTTTGTGTATACGGCAATGACATTCTACCCAACGGCTTACTTTGCCGGAAAGAGCACGAATGTGTCTATAGGGACTTCGTTAAAATTGAGCCGCACAGGAAGAATATTAACTTATAAAATTAAAAGACATGAAACAGATTATTTGGTCGAGCGAGGACAGGTTGGATGACAATGCAAGAGAAAGATACCAGGAATTTCAGCGTGAGGTGCAGGATGACAACACTTACATTGTCAGTGATGAAGAATGGGCGGACGAGGTGTACGGCTATTTGGATGACGAACGGCATAACTTGAACAAGCACATTGACGGCGTTATCATGGTGTTTGCCGATTTAGGGCTGTGGTATGGCCGGAGGCAAGGCTACCAAATACTGGGCAGCAATATCGCCGACATATTGCACTCCCAATGTGATGAAGCCGAGTGGTACGGTGACGGCTACAATATTCGGGGACGCATGATTCACCATGACGGAACAAACTATGTTTTGTACCGTATAGCCAAAGACAGGGACGATGCGGAACGCATTGCCGCCAAAATCTACAGTGGGGAAATCGACGAGGAAGGTTTTCGCCGGAGAACCCGTTCACTCTATCCGTATGTCGCCGATGTTTACGGCTGGAAGACCATAAGCCGAAAAAAGACCGCGTGAGAATGACAAACATGGCAATGGATGCCGCAGCCGTCTATGGGATGTGTTGCGGCATATTCCTTTCATTCTGCATGAAAGACCCTTTTGCGGACCGGGCAACCTGTTCTGACTCATCCGGACTAACCTTTATATATCTTTCCCTTTTCTATTATTCTCTGTACACCTCTATAATCCGGACCGTAAGCCGTCTATTGTTTCTGCAAATTTCGATTGCCGCCTGTCAGTCCGCTCAAGGACCTCCTTGTTTGCTGGCGAAAAATCTTCCTCACCGTCTCCGCTGGCGAGCGTATTTTTCGCAGCATCCTTGTTCTTGGACTGGTCGCCAATCCTCGGGCAGAAAAATAAACAGCCTTCCGGTACAGGATTGTATCAGAGGGAAAAAAATCAAACTTAAAATTGAAGCATTATGACATTCAGAGAATTTATGAGCGAGAACGGCTACACGGTACAGACAACCTTTTGGGAAGATTTCACAATAGCCGACCTGTTTGGGCTTTCGGCTATCCGGGACACATACAACCGTGCTTTCAAGGAGTGGAATGAGGACTACAAGTTTCTGACCGAATTGGTATTAGTTCTCAATCACAAGATTTGGCAGCATCACAAGAGCCGTCCCGAAGTTGCAGCACTTTACAATGACCTATGGAAGCAGGCAGACCTATACGCGGTTGAAAATCTGAAAGATGACGAGTTGAATTATTTTTTTGAGGTAACGGATTAAACAGATATTAAAATAGAAAAGATATGACAAAAGAAGAGGTTTTACAGCATGACAAGAAGTTCCGCTATATGCTCCTGTCCCGAATGCAGTCGGATTGCGAGTATTATCTGAACTATGGCAACAGGAACCCAAAACGCCTGTGGGCTGGCGATGAACAGCTGGCTGTACCTTCCGTTACGCTTTCCACTGAAGGCAGTGCGATTGAATTTGCCGTTTCCGGCGGTGTGGTCGATGGCGATGATGGGGCAGTGAACGAGCCGATGCACTGGGTGGTGGTCGTGCGCAAGAACGGCAAGGAGATAGACCGCAAGACACTGACCTTTGAAGACGGCAAGGAGATTGCAACAGATGATTTGAAACTGTATTATAAATAAACAAAGCCCATTAAGGGCTTTGTTTATTTATATATTCATAGAAAGGTATCTCTCTCCAGTATCAGGTAGCAGTACAATTATCCTTTTCCCTTTATAAGAATCGTTTGAGGCAAGTTTAACAGCGGCTGAAACTGCTGCACCGGAAGATATTCCGACAAGAAGCCCCTCTTTTTTCGCCAAACTGTGCATCATATCAAAAGCCTCTTTATCTTTTACCTGAATAATTTTATCTACTGTGTTTGAATCATAGTTATCAGGGACAAATCCGGCACCTATGCCCTGAATACTGTGCTTTCCAGCCTGCCCTCCTGACAAAACGGCTGATGACTCCGGTTCTACTGCTACAATTTTAACATTCGGCTTTAACTCCTTCAGTCTTTTTCCTGTTCCGGTTATTGTTCCTCCTGTACCTACACAAGCAACAAAAACATCGAACACTCCGTCCGAATCCTCCATAATCTCGTTTGCTGTTGTATTGTAGTGAACCATAGGATTGGCTGAGTTAGAAAACTGTTGTAATATAATAGATCCGGGAGTATTCCTTTGCAGTTCTTCTGCCTTATCCAAAGCTCCTTTCATACCGGAAGCGGCTGGTGTCAGAACTACTTCACACCCCAAGAACGCCAATAGTTTCCTGCGTTCAAGACTCATACTTTCAGGCATTGTCAGTATCGTTCTATATCCTTTTAGGGCTGCAATCCAAGCCATACCGATACCGGTATTCCCGCTTGTAGGTTCAATGATTGTACCCCCTTTTTTTAATTTCCCGGAAGTTTCCGCTGCTTCAATCATCGCATAGGCTGCCCTGTCCTTTACACTGCCTCCCGGATTGAAATATTCCACTTTGGCTATGATTTCCGTTCCGTATTCATCTTTATATATATTAGAAAGCCGCACCAATGGAGTCTTGCCTATAAGCTGCAGCAAATTGTCCTTTATAT
>NZ_JBCODG010000008.1:0-15357 GCF_040928965.1 Bacteroides sp. 2201st1_D9_2201SCRN_220225
ACGCCATAAAGATAGGGGTGGTCTTGATTTTTTCATATCCCACTGGCATATAAATCGTGATTTATATCTAAATTTGCTCCGTTCAAACCACAAACCATTGACAGGATGCAACAACATACCATACATATAGCGGGGGGCGTGGCACGCAACCCGCTTGTCCGTTTATCGAACCCCGTAACCCTTGATTTTCTCGACGGTGAACATATCGCTATCGCAGGCCCTAACGGGGCAGGAAAGAGTCTGTTGGTCGATTTGCTTACGGGCAAATATCCCTTGCGCGACGGTACGCTGACATACGATTTCCGTCCTTCCGCCACACAAACCGCTTACGACAACATCAGGTACATCGCTTTTCGTGACACCTACGGTTCCGCTGATGCCAATTATTACTACCAGCAGCGTTGGAATGCTCACGACCAGGAAGATGCTCCGCTGGTGCGCGACCTGCTGGGCGAGGTAAAGGACAAGTCTCTCAGACAGCAACTGTTTGAACTTTTCCGTATCGAACCGATGCTGGGCAAGAAGGTCATTCTCCTTTCCAGCGGAGAACTCCGTAAGTTCCAGTTGACCAAGACACTGCTTACGGCTCCGCGTGTCCTTATCATGGATAACCCTTTCATCGGACTGGATGCTGCCACGCGCGAGCTGTTGTACACCGTCTTGGAGAAGCTGGCGCAACTTGCTTCCCTGCAAATCGTACTGGTACTTTCCATGCTGGATGATATACCGTCTTTTATTACCCACGTAGTTCCTGTTGACAATAAAACAGTGGGAGAGAAAATGCCGCGTGTAGCTTATTTGCAGGCTTTCCGTGAACAAGATGCCCTTCGTGCTGAGGCGGATGCCGCTTCTTTGGGCGAATTGCAGCAGCGCATTGCCGGTCTTCCTTACGAAAACACGAACTTTACTTCGGACGAAGTGGTCCGGCTGAACAAAGTCAGTATCCGCTACGGTGACCGTACGATTCTGAAAGCACTGGACTGGACGGTGATGCGTGGGCAGAAGTGGGCATTGAGCGGTGAGAACGGTGCGGGCAAGTCCACTTTACTCAGTCTGGTATGTGCGGACAATCCTCAGTCTTATGCCTGCGACATCCGTCTGTTCGGCCGTAAGCGAGGTACGGGAGAGAGCATTTGGGAAATCAAGAAGCATATAGGTTACGTCAGTCCGGAGATGCACCGTGCCTATCTGAAAAACCTGCCTGCCATCGAAATCGTAGCTTCCGGACTGCACGACAGCATCGGTTTGTACAAACGTCCGCATGCCGGCCAGATGGCTGTGTGCGAGTGGTGGATGGATATTTTCGGTGTGGCGCATTTGAAGGACAAGCCTTTCCTGCAACTGTCCAGCGGCGAGCAACGCCTTGCCTTGCTGGCGCGTGCCTTTGTGAAAGATCCCGAACTGCTGATTCTTGACGAACCGCTGCATGGGCTGGATACGTACAACCGCCGTCGCGTCAGGAAAATCATAGAAGCCTTCTGCCGTCGTAGGGACAAGACCATGATTATGGTGACCCATTACGGGAACGAGTTGCCGGAAACGATAACCCACCGTTTGTGCCTGACGCGTAACCGCTAAAATATCCTGCTGATAAAGAACAGACTATGGCGTAAATCGCTATATTTGTAAAATAAATCCTTAAACAATTTATATTATGAAGTTCTTTATCGACACTGCAAATTTAGACCAGATTCGGGAAGCCTACGATATGGGCGTACTCGACGGAGTGACTACCAATCCCTCGCTCATGGCGAAAGAAGGTATCAAAGGCGTGGAAAACCAGCGTAAGCATTATGTGGACATCTGCAACATCGTGCAGGGAGATGTCAGTGCAGAGGTTATTGCTACCGATTACGAGGGCATGATTAAGGAAGGTGAAGAACTCGCCGCGCTCAATCCGCATATCGTGGTGAAAGTACCCTGCATCGCAGACGGCATAAAAGCTATTAAATACTTTTCGGGAAAAGGTATCCGCACCAACTGTACACTGGTATTTTCCATAGGGCAGGCGCTGCTGGCGGCAAAAGCCGGAGCAACTTACGTTTCGCCTTTTGTAGGCCGTCTTGACGACATCAGTGAAGACGGTATTGCTTTGGTGGGTAAGATTGTGGACGTATACCGTTATTATGGCTACGCTACCCAGGTGCTTGCGGCTTCCATCCGCCATACGGCGCATATCATCCAGTGCATAGAGGTAGGGGCGGATGTAGCTACATGTCCGCTTTCCGCCATAAAAGGACTGCTGAATCATCCGCTGACGGACGCCGGATTAAAGAAGTTTCTGGAAGACTATAAACGTGTAAACGGATAGCTCTTAAATTCTTATAAGCCTATCTTTCACGCATTTCTTAACCAATATTGGCGATAAATAGAATAAAAAACTTTATTTTTGCCGAATATATTCAGTTTAAGAAAAAGCACCGATGAAAGATAGGCTTATAGGATTTCTCAAGACATACTGCTTGTTTATCTGTATATTCGCATTACAGAAACCGTTTTTTATGCTTTTCTACCGTTCCTTGTACGAGGGCGTTTCGTGGACGGAGTGGTTGGGTGTGATGTGGCATGGACTGCCGTTGGACTTATCGCTTGCAGGCTATCTGACTGTTGTTCCTGGATTGCTCTTTATCTGTTCCGCCTGGACGGTATCCAATCTTCTTCGCCGTATATGGTACGGTTATTTTGCTTTCGTTTCGGTTTTGCTCTCCGTTATATTTACCGTCGATTTGGGATTATACGAATACTGGGGATTCCGGTTGGACACTACGCCTCTGTTCTATTTCTTTTCTTCGCCCAAAGATGCGGTGGCAAGTGTCAGTATATGGGTGGTAATCGGGGGAATTATTGCAATGGTTGCCTATGCGGCGGCATTATACGGGATATTCCATGGCGTGCTGTTGCGGAAACGGGTTTTCGAACGCATGAAGATACCTTATCGGCGTTTGAGGGTATCGGGGGTACTGTTGCTGCTGACCGGATTATTGTTTATCCCGATTCGTGGCGGATTTACAGTCTCCACCATGAATACCGGGAAGGTGTATTTCAGTACCGACCAGCGTTTGAACCATGCCGCCATTAATCCGGCTTTCAGCTTAATGGAGTCTCTCTCTAAGCAGAAGGACTTCGGCAGTCAATACCGTTTCATGGAAGCGGATGCGGCCGACCGTATTTTTTCCGGTTTGGCAGACCCTGCCGTTCCGATGCGGGACGGTCTTTCGGCAGATTCCCTGCAGCAGGCTCCGGATTCTTTGCATTCGTTGTTTACGACAAAGCGTCCCGATGTGCTGTTTATCATCATGGAGAGTTTCTCTTCGTGGCTGATGACGACGCTTGGGGGAGAACCCGGCGTGGCCGTGCAGTTGGACAGCCTGGTGCAAGAGGGCGTTCTCTTCACGAATTTCTATGCGAACAGTTTCCGCACCGACCGCGGGTTGGTTGCCATATTGAGCGGGTATCCGGCACAGCCCACTACCAGCATAATGAAGTATCCCCGTAAGACGCAGTCTATCCCTGCCATTGCAGGCAGTTTGAAGAATGCCGGTTACAGGACGAAATATTATTATGGCGGTGATGCCGACTTCACCAATATGCGTTCCTATCTGATGTCGTCCGGTTTTGAGGACATTGTTGCCGACCGGGACTTTCCGGTATCGGAGCGTCTGAGCAAGTGGGGCGTGCACGATCATCTTGTGTTCCGCCGTTTGCTGGACGACCTGAAGGCGGAAGCTGCCGACAGCACCCTGGCGGGTAGGGAGACGCCGCATTTCCGTGTGTTGCAGACTTCCAGCAGCCATGAGCCGTTTGAAGTTCCGTACAGCCGTTTGGCGAACGAACGTTTGAACGCTTTTGCGTATACGGACAGTTGCATCGGTGATTTTGTGAAACAGTTCCGCAGGTTGCCGCAATGGAAGAATACGGCAGTGGTACTGGTTCCCGACCATTTGGGAGCCTATCCCGAACGTATCGGAAACCTTGAAACGGGCAGATACCGGATTCCTCTGCTGATAGTGGGCGGGGCGGTACGCGGACCGGAACGTATCGGTGTCTACGGTTCCCAACAGGATATTGCCGCTACGTTATTGGCGCAGTTGTCGATACCGCACGGTGAGTTTACGTTCAGCAAAGATATGCTCAATCCGGCTTCTCCTCATTTTGCTTTCTTTACCGTGCCGGACGCTTTCGGCTTTTTGACGCCGGACAACCAATTGATATTTAATAATGACGCGGATGCGATTGTTGTAGATGAAGGCCCGAAGAAAGGGCAAAACCTCTCTTTGGGGCAGGCCTATCTGCAGAAGTTGTATGACGATATAGCCAAAAGATAGAATGATATTAGCAGATGTTTTGTCGGGGTTGGTCGAAACGGACACCGACCTGTTGCTCGCAATAAACGGGTGGCGTGCCGAATGGGCGGATTATTTTATGTATGCCTTTAGCGGGAAATGGATTTGGGTGCCGTTGTATGCCGCCATCCTTTATGTAATTGTCCGCAACCTGCATTGGAAAGTTGCCATCGGCTGTGTCGTGGCTATTGCGCTGACCATTGTTTTTGCCGACCAGGTGGGGGCAACCGTTATCCGTCCGGTAGTGTGCAGGCTTCGTCCGGCGAATCTGGAGAATCCCGTTTCGGAGTTCGTGCAGATAGTAAACGGTTATAGGGGCGGTCGGTACGGTTTTCCCTCCTGCCATGCCGCCAATACGTTCGGCCTGGCTTTCTTCCTGTTCTATCTGTTTCGTAACCGTGCCTTGAACTGGTTCATCATGTTATGGGCGGTGGTAACGTGCTATTCCCGTTCTTACTTGGGAGTACATTATCCCGGCGACTTGCTGGTAGGTGCTTTTGTGGGCTTTGTAGGTGCTTCTCTCTGTTACTGGCTTTTCAGCCGGCTGTGTAAGTATAGGCGTAAAGAGAGTTATGAGCATATCTATGTTCCAATCTGGGTAGGGGGAATTACCATATCCGGCATTCTGGCTTATGCACTGATACGGGCGATGTTGTAGCGGCTTGCTTTGTCCGCTTCTTTGAGGCAAAGGCGAATAAACATCTTTCCTTTGGATTTGTTATCCTTATCGACAGACTAATAAAAACAGAATGCTTATGGTGAGCTTAGGAAGCTGGATGAACGAAATCCTCATTGATTGGGGAGTAGACCCGAAACTTGCGAACATGTTTGACGAGACGATCATTGCCGTATTGATGATAGGCGTATCGATAGGGCTGGATTATCTGTGTCAGGCTATATTTGTAGGGGGGATGAAACATTATACAAAGCGTGCACCCCACCAGTGGAATACATTGCTGATGAAACGCAGGGTGGTGCATCATCTTATTCATATCTTGCCCGGTGTATTGGTTTACTTCTTATTGCCCCTGGCCTTTGTGCGGGGAAAAGAGATACTGGACTTCTCACAGAAAATATGTGCGGTGTATATCATTGCTGCCATACTGTTCACTATCAACGGCTTGTTGCTGGTGATGCTGGATGTATATAATGCAAGGGACAAGCAGAAGAACCGTCCGATGAAAGGGTTTGTGCAGGTTCTTCAGGTATTGCTGTTCTTTATCGGCGGCATTGTTATAATCGCGGTGCTGGTGAATAAGTCCCCGATGACTTTGTTTGCAGGCTTGGGTGCATCGGCGGCTGTACTGATGCTGGTATTCAAAGACAGTATTCTGGGTTTTGTGGCGGGGGTACAGCTTTCTGCCAATGATATGCTGCGTATCGGCGACTGGATACAGTTGCCCAATGGAGTAGCCAACGGTACTGTCGAGGAAATCACGTTGAATACTGTAAAGATCCGGAATTGGGATGAGACGATATCTACCGTTCCGCCCTATACGCTGGTCAATAACTCTTTCCAGAACTGGCGGGGGATGCAGGAGAGTGGCGGACGCCGGGTCAATAAAAATATCTATCTGGATATGACTACCCTGAAGTTCTGTACGCCGGAAGACTTGGATGCTATCCGTAAGAATGTACCTCTGATGGCGGATTATCAGCCCGCGGAAGGGGAAGTGCCCACTAACTCGCAGCTTTACCGTATTTATATTGAACGCTATCTGCGCAGCCTTCCGGTTGTCAATCAGGATATGGATTTGATTATCAGTCAGAAAGAACCAACCACTTACGGAGTACCCATACAGGTTTATTTCTTCTCCCGCAATAAGGTATGGAGAGAATACGAGCGCATTCAGTCCGATATTTTCGATCATTTGCTGGCAATAGTCGGCAAGTTCGATTTAAAGCTCTACCAGTATTCCGATTAATACAGTAGGCGGAACTCTGCCCATACGGGCAGGTGGTCACTGTATCCCCCTTGATATTTCATGCCGTAGTAGGTGCGGAAGGGTTGTTCGTCGCCGTATTTCCGGTCTTCGGTCAGAAGGAAAGGAGCACGGAACACACCGGCTTTCTCCTCTGCGGTGTATAAGGGAGAACCTGGCATCAGCAGGTTGCCGGAAAGAATGATATGGTCGAGCAGTCCCCATTCCCCCTGATATTTGTAGCTGCCGAAATGCTTGTTGTCAATGCCTTTTCTTGCTAAAAGATGGTAAAGCGTCCGGGAATCCAAAGAGTCCGTTTCTGTGGGCGGTATTCCGGCTTTCAGTATCTTCTGTATGGATTTGTTGTCAGGATAGTCGTTGAAATCTCCCATAATGATGATTTGAGGGCGGGTGCGGATCCGGAGCAGGCTGTCTGTTGTGTCTTTCAATCTTTGTGCCGCTGCCAGGCGGTACGGTTCGGACGCTTTTGCCCCGCCGGACCGGGACGGAAAATGCACGACAAATACGTCCAAAGTGTCGGAGTTTAAAAGCTGTCCGCTGACGTGGAGAATATCGCGTGTGGGGCGGCTGTTTCTGCGAGGTTTCATTACCGGATAGCTTCGGTTGGAAAGTAATTTGAAGATGCCTCTTTGATAGAGCAGCGCCACATTGATGCCCCGTTCGTCGGGAGAGTGAGTGATTACATAGCGGTAGCCGGCCTCACGCAGGACGGAGTAGCGGGTAAGGTCGCGTAGTACACTGTCGTTCTCCACTTCACAGAGGGCAACCAGTGCGGGTGGTGTCCATTTGCCTGCGGCAATGATGACACGTGCAATGGCATTCAGTTTCTTTTTGTATTTGGTATAGTTCCAGCGCCGGACGGCATCGGGCAGAAACTCACGGTCGTTTTTCAGGGTATCATGGCGGCAGTCAAACAGGTTTTCTACGTTGTAACCCATGATGCGGAAGGTAAGAGTATCTTTCTTCTCTTGCCCGTGGAGTGGAGCGGAAGTCAGGAAAGCAAGAAGCATCAGAGCGGATAGCGGGATAAAAAGAAGCGGAGCATGTCCTCTTTTGCTCCGCATTCTTTCTTTATATCTCCATTTATGTAAGCTCATCAATTCTTGGCAGGGATATGCTTCAATATATCAAGCAGGTGATCCCAGAACTTTTGTACAGTGGGGATAAGCATTCGTTCATCGGGAGAGTGTACTCCCTGCAGGGTAGGCCCGAAGGAAATCATATCCAAAGAGGGATATTTGTCGAGGAATAACCCACACTCCAGTCCGGCATGGATAGCCTTTATTTTGGCATCCACACCAAACAGACGCTTATATGATTCCGCCGCAATTTCCAGGATTTCCGAGTGCGGATTGGGTTTCCAGCCCGGATAGCCGTCGCCGAAAGATACGCTGGCTCCTGCCATTTCGAATACGGTACGTACCATAGTCGCGATGTCTTGTTTGGAAGACTCGATAGAACTGCGCTGGCTTGTCTCGATACGGATGATGTTACCGGGTTTCATCTTTACGGATGCCAGATTGGTGGAGGTTTCCACAAGACCCGGAATGTCCTGGCTCATGGCATATACTCCGTGTGGAGCTGCGTAAAGAGCCTGTAACAGACGTTTGGCAGTGTCTTTGTCGATAGCTTTGGCACGGGGATTTTCCGATTCGAGGGTAAACTGCAAATCGGGGTCTGCTACAGCATATTCGGCTTCCGCCTGGGCGGCGAATACATTCAAGTCGGTACGCAGTGCATGCTTGTCGGCTTCGGGGATGGCTATAACGGCATGTGCTTCGCGTGCAATGGCATTGCGCAGGTTGCCGCCGTCGATTTCGCAGAGATACATATCGTACTTCTTGAAAGTCTGACTCAGGAAGCGGTTCAATAATTTGTTGGCATTACCGAGTCCTAAATGGATATCGCCGCCGGAATGTCCGCCTTTAAGTCCTTTTACCTGTACCTTGCAGCAGAAATATCCGGCAGGTATATCCACCTCTTTATAAGTGAATTCGGCTACGGAGTCTATGCCGCCCGCACAGCCGATGAACAATTCTCCCTCATCTTCGGAATCGAGATTCAGCAGGATGTCACCGCTCATGAAACCTTCTTGTAAGGCAAAGGCACCGGTCAGTCCGGTTTCCTCGTCTACGGTGAACAGGCATTCGACAGGTCCGTGTTCGATACTGTCATCGGCAAGGATGGCAAGTTCGGTGGCTACACCGATACCGTTGTCCGCTCCCAGCGTCGTACCTTTGGCTTTCAGCCATTCCCCGTCTATCTCGGTCTCGATAGGGTCGGTGAGGAAGTCATGCTTCACATCATTATTCTTCTCGCATACCATGTCTACATGCGACTGTAGCACAACGGTCTTTCGGTTTTCCATGCCCGGAGTGGCAGGCTTTTTAATCAGTACGTTTCCGGTTTCGTCCACCTTTGTTTCCAACTTATGTTTTTCTCCGAATGCTTTTAGAAAAGCGATAATCTTTTCTTCCTTTTTGGAAGGGCGCGGTACCTGGCAGATTTCCTCGAAATAGTGGAATACGCCAGCCGGTTTCAAATCTTTTTTTTCCATATCTTAATAGTTTATAGCAGCCAGGATACAAGTGAAGCGTATCCTGATCTTCTGTTTCTGAAATTCAAATCTTGTACAAATTAACCTCTTATTGCTAAATATGGTTAAATTAATTGGCTATTTTATTTCCCTTTCTCTTTTTTTAGAGTAAAAAAGGGTGCTTAGTCCAACCAAAGCCCTATATTTGCACCCACAAAACAGTGCTGATAAAAGTAAAAACAAATTCCAAATGCTTTTTATCGGACGATATTCTGTTTTGTGCAACAAATTTAATGGAAATGCTTGGTACATTATTGATAACTTTGTTAATAGTTGCTATTTGCATTGTTTTATTGGGCGTGAAGGTCTTTTTTGTGAAAGGCGGTAAGTTTCCTAACGGACATGTCAGCGGTAATAAGGCGATGCGTGATAGAGGAATCGGATGCGTGCAGTCGCAAGACAGGGAAGCACAGAAGAAAAGCCGCTTCTCTATCGATGAACTGGAGAAAGCCTTAAACGATAGTATGAACTAAATAAACTAAAAACAATATTTTTACAAATTATGAAGAGATTAAACTACCTCGTAAACGGTTTGGCAGCTCTTGCACTAATCGTTTTATTTTCTCAATGCGCCGGTAAAGCGGATAATCAGACGACTAATGCATCAGCACAGGCAGCCGGACTGTCCGGAATGAAAATTGCTTATGTAGAAATAGATACGCTTTTGGCAAAATATAACTACTGTGTCGATTTGAATGAGGCAATGGTGAAGAAGAGCGAAAATGTACGTTTGACTTTGAACCAGAAAGCCAAAGACCTCGATCGTCAGAAACAGGAATTCCAGACAAAAGTTCAGAACAACGCTTATCTGACGCAGGAACGCGCCCAGCAGGAGTATAACCGTATTGCCAAATTGGAACAGGATTTGCAGAACTTAGGTAATAAGTTGCAGGCTGAACTGATGAGCGAGAACGAAAAGAACAGCTTGCAGTTGCGTGATTCTATCAATGCTTTCCTGAAGGAGTATAACAAGACTAAGGGTTACAGTATGATTATCAGCAACACCGGTTTTGACAATCTGTTGTATGCCGACAGCATTTATAACATTACCCGTGAAATTTTGGACGGTCTGAATGCAAGATACTCTTCTCCGAAGAAATAAGTTGGAAAATAGTTGCGGAGTATTCTGTTAGCTTGGTTGATATAATGAGTTAAGAAGATAACCGTAATAAGTTTATATCATAAAGAAAGGAAGTTAATATCATGCTTGGCATGAAGTTAACTTCCTTTTTTAGTTATATGCCTAATAATCTTTGGGAGGATTCGTAACACTGCAAAAAAGACTTTTAGGGCTTTTCTTCTGTTTATCTTTCAGCTTCTATTGTATAAGTAAAACTATCTGCCCTGTAATAGCCTATATTATATTCAATAGGTATTTGGTTAATATCGTAAACAAAACGTTCCCGAATCAGGATGGGAGCTGTTGGTTTGATATCTAGTTTTTCTGCAATGGTCTCTCCTGCAAGTCTGGCAGAAATCTTTTCTTTACTTGTCTTTACAATAATGTTGTAGTCTTTTTCTAATAACTCATATAAAGGACGTGTGAAATCTTCTTCACCGGTTAAGGGGGTGCTTGGGTTAAAGTAGGAGATGAAATAAACAAATGGATACTCTTTCTTTCCTCGTACTCTTTCCAGTACGATACACTTAGGGGAAGTATTTGGAGCTATCTCAAAAAAGTTACAAATATCTTCTGTTGGTTTTTTCCGGCTAATGTGTAGCTCGAAATTGCGTATCTCTATACCTAGCATCTTCATTTCTTGAGAGAAACTCAACCAATTTTTTACTCCTCCCAAGATCCCTTTTTGTGCAACTTTTGTACCTACTCCTTTTTTACGTACCAACAAACCTTCGAATACAAGTTTGTTGATAGCTTGTCTTAGCGTATTCCGAGAAATATTTAGCTTTTGTGAAAGTTCTACTTCATTAGGTAGGTATTTGCCTGTTTTATATTCTTCGGAATCAATTAGATTGCGAAGAATCTCCTCTGCTTGTGCATGAAGGGGTTTGCTGCTATTGTGATCTATCTGCATAGTTATTTACCTTTATTTCCTTTTGCAATGATAAGAATAAAAAAAAAAATGCGCAAATCTTTTGTGATAATAATATATTCTATATATTTGCGCAAAATAATATATGTTCAAACAAAGTATTGTGGTTTATGAGAAAGTCAAATTATGACAAATTCCCTGTTACGATGATTAATGGTAATATTATGCAGGGATGGAGTGATATCCGTAGTGTTTTAGAGGGTAAGATAAAAGAAAATCGTATTATTGCTGTTGATTGTTATACAGGAGTTTATGAGGATGAATTGGTGGGGGAACTGACAAAAATCTCCGCGCAAATAATATTGGTACGTGATTTGTATAAACCGGAGTATATGTTGATACAAATGACGGAGCGCTTTATGACAACCGATGTACTGTTTGGTTATGTAACAAATTTGTGCTTGACTGATTATTTTGATATGGAGAAATTGGAAGCTGCAAGGAAAAAAATTGCAGAGTTGGATATTCCTGTCATTATAATAGGTACGGGTGCTGCTTTGGTTGCCCCTGAAGCAACGTTGGTATATGCGGATATGGCACGTTGGGAAATACAGCAGCGTTTCCGTCGTCACGAAGTAAAGGCTTTGGGTATTGATAACCGGGAAGAACCTGTCTCTTTGCAGTATAAGCGCGGATATTTTAACGATTGGCGTATTTGTGATCATTATAAAGATACATTGTTTACGAAAGTTGATTTTTGGTTGGATACGCATATTGCCGGACATCCTAAAATGATTGATCGTGAAACATTCTTTTGTGGTATAGAGAAAACGGCTTCCGGACCTTTTCGTGTAGTTCCGTTTTTCGATCCGGCTCCATGGGGTGGACAGTGGATGAAAGATGTTTGTGATTTGGATCGTAGTAAGCAGAATTTTGGTTGGTGTTTTGACTGTGTTCCTGAAGAGAATAGCTTATATTTTGAGGTAAATGGAGTACGGTTTGAATTACCTTCTGTGGATTTGGTTTTATTAAAGAGTAAGGAAGTTTTAGGTGAACCGGTAGAGGCACGTTTTGGAAAAGATTTCCCAATCCGTTTTGATTTTCTTGATACAATGGGAGGGGGAAATCTGAGTTTGCAGGTTCATCCTACAACTCAGTTTATTCGTGACAATTTTGGTATGTGTTATACACAGGACGAGAGTTATTATTTACTTGATGCGGGAGAAGATGCTGTTGTTTATTTGGGTGTAAAGAATGGAGTAGATGGTAAGGCTATGATTGACGATTTGGAAAAGGCTCAACGTGGAGAAATTGTTTTTGATGCAGAGAAGTATGTAAATAAAATTCCCGCTCGCAAACACGATCATTTTCTGATTCCTGGCGGAACGATTCATTGTTCTGGTTCAAATAGCATGGTGCTTGAAATTAGTTCGACTCCAAACTTGTTTACATTCAAACTCTGGGATTGGCAACGCTTAGGATTAGATGGAAAGCCGCGCCCTATAAATGTGGAACGTGGTAAGCATGTTATCAATTGGAATAGAGATACAGACTATGTATATGAACGTTTGCGTAATCATATGACTCGGATAGCGGAAGGCGAGGGCTGGATAGAAGAACGTACTGGACTGCATGAAAATGAGTTCATTGAAACACGTAGGCATCGTTTCACCGAACCGGTTCTTCATAGTACCAATAATAGTGTGAACGTGTTTAACTTGCTTGAAGGGGAAGAAGCTGTCATTGAAAGTCCGTCCGGAGCTTTTGAACCATTTGTTGTTCACTATGCGGAAACTTTTATTATTCCGGCTTGTGCAAAGGAATATACGATTCGCCCATATGGTAAAGCAGAGGGCAAAGAGTGTGTAACAATAAAAGCATACGTGCGTTTCTAAGTAATTTCAAAGTTTATTTCAAAGAAATCTAATATTATGTATGAACATGATAAACGTGTGGTATTAACGTTGGATGCAGGAGGAACCAATTTCGTTTTTTCTGCCATTCAAGGAAATAGCCAGATTATAGCTCCGATTAGTTTTCCATCTGTTTCGGATAACTTGGACAAGTGCCTTGCTAACTTACTGACAGGTTTCGATACTGTAATGAAGAAATTGGAAACTTTACCAGTTGCTATCAGTTTTGCTTTTCCTGGTCCTGCAGATTATAGGAATGGAGTAATAGGAGGAAATCTTCCTAATTTTCCTTCTTTTCGGAATGGAGTTGCATTAGGCCCTTTCCTACAACATCACTATGGGATTCCGGTATTTATAGAAAATGATGGTAACTTGTTTGCCTATGGAGAAGCCTTATCGGGTGCACTCCCTATGATAAATCAGCAGCTTTCTATTTCAGGAAATACGCGTGAATATAAGAATTTGCTAGGAATAACCTTAGGTACCGGTTTTGGGGCAGGAGTGGTTATCAACAACTGTTTGCTTAACGGTGACAACGGTTGTGGTGGGGATACATGGCTGATGCGTAATAAGAAATATCCTAATATGATAGCTGAAGAAAGTGTCAGTATTCGTGCGGTGAAGCGTGTCTATGCTGAGTTATCTGGCGTAAAAGATAAGAGTCTGACTCCCAAAGATATATTTGATATTGCTGAGGGAATAAAGGAAGGCGACCGGCAGGCAGCGGTGGCAAGCTTTGGTGAAATGGGAGAAATGGCAGGTAGCGCTATAGCCTCGGCACTGAATATTGTAGATGGTCTAGTTGTGATTGGAGGAGGATTAGCAGGAGCTTCGCGCTATATTCTCCCAGCATTGATGGCAGAACTGCGGTCTTCTGTTTCCATGTTCTCTGGAGAAACTTTCCCTTGTGTACAAATGAATGTTTATAATTGGGAAGATGAGGTTGAGAGGAAGGATTTTCTTGCTCCTTGCGATAAGGAGGTATACATTCCCGGTACGGAAATTAAGGTTCCTTATAATTATTCGAAACGAATTGCTGTATTATGTAGTCGGGAAGGAACGAGTTGCTCTATCATGCGTGGGGCTTATGCATATGCATTGCAATCAATAGATAATTAACTATATAATGTAATTATGAAAACACTAAAGAAAAATTTGTTTATTCCTTTTGTTTTAGGAATAATGCTGTCTGTCATTATTGCTTGTAATGACGAAAGTGGAAGTGGAACTGCTCTCACATTGAGTTCTTATGAAGGAAAGGTGAAAATTGGTGATATGGCTTCTGTACAAATATCATTATCTGATCCGGAAAGTTTTTCTAAAATAGTTGTAAAGAAATCTATTTCGGGGAAAGAGGTGGTAGACTATAAAAAAGAGTTGAATGTAAAAGACATTGAATTCCCTTATACTTTCCGAGAAGAAGTCATTGCAGGGGATGAAACAGGTGTAGTAGTTTATTCTTTCTATGGAATGAATGCTAACAATTTATTGGTAGATGCCTCGGATTTGGTACTTACAGTAGATTTGGCGGAAGTTCCTTTATTGCTGAAATATGACTGGAAATTGGTTCAGCAGATTATACAAGGAGAGGATTGGGCTACTCCGGATCTGAAAGATGATGTTTATCGCTTTAATCCGGACTTGACTTTAGAATGGGATTGGGGAACTGTATTCTCTGCAGTAGGATTGGAGAAACTGAATGCATGTTGTTCATGGGATGTAGACCAGGCTGGAGCAAAAGTGGAATATCTGTACATGGTGAAGTATAGTGTTTTTAATACTGCTTCTCCGATGATAACAAAATATAAAGTAGTACAGTTGGCTGACAGGAAAATGATTTTGGAAAGCCATCAGAATCTTGCAGGGCTGGGACCGGATTTTTCAACGGATGAAGTTGTGATGGAAACCTATGAGCCTGTATCCAAGACTGATGATTTTATTCCTTATCGAGGAGAAAATCCTGATAATTATATCATAGATACTTGTAATCCGGGATCTTATAAATAAAAAAAATATGAAAAACATGAATTTTATTAAAGCAATAGTCGTTTGTTCTTTCATGCTGTTGAGTGGAATCGTTTTGGCTCAGAATGGTATGAAAGACATAAAAGGTACAATTTGTGACGAAAGCGGTGAGCCGATAATTGGAGCTTCTGTCATCGTGAAAGGGACATCTAATGGTACTATTTCCGATCTGGATGGTAAATTTACTTTGTCGGTATCCGATAAGGCAGTAATTGAAATCTCTTTTGTAGGCTATGAAACGCAGGAAATAAAAATGAATACGTCAAAAACGGATTTTAAGATTGTATTGCGTGATGATGCTGAACTCTTGGAAGAAGTTGTAGTGGTTGGATATGGTGTGCAGAAAAAAAGTGATTTGACTTCAGCGGTTGCTACGGTTAAATCTGACGAGTTGGCAGCCACATCGGTAACTTCTTTAGATCAGGGGTTGCAAGGACGTGCGGCTGGAGTGGTAGTATTGAATACATCTGGACAACCGGGTGCGGGGACGTCAATTCGTATTCGTGGTACTAGCTCTATCAATGGAAACAATGAACCGCTTTATGT